>JAUIAZ010000018.1 GCA_030427465.1 Gammaproteobacteria bacterium
GGGCACTGTTTGACTACGGGCATGTGGACAAGCGCTTCAATGACGATTGCGAAGCCGTTCCGGCGGTTTGCGGCACCACCCGCGGCTCCTGTGTGGATATGAACACCTACCTGATGGCCAGTGCGCTGAGCCTGGGAATTCCGGTGCAGTACGTGGCCGGCTACTGGTTCCACCCTTCGCGTCAGCATACCCATGACATGCACTGCTGGCTGGTTTTCCAGATTGATGGAGAGCCCCAGCCCTGGGATCTTGCCCACCACCTGAAATGGGGTGTACCCACACTCGGCCCAGGTCTGAACCCGGCGGGTGGCCGCCGTGTTCCCATGACCTTTGGTCGCGGTCTGACTTTCCACACCGATTATGGCCCTGTACAGATCAGCCACTTTTCAGAGCCGGTCTGGATCACTCCGGATGGACAATCACACAACAGCGAAATTCACATCACCATCGAAGACTGAGGTCAGAGCATGAGCGATTCCACTGTATCGACCGAGCCAATGGAGCCCGCAAGAACATCCTGTTGCGGGCCCGCTCCCAGTGTCAGTGCCTGTGGCGACAGTGCGAGCTGCCGGCCCAAGACTTCGGGCCTGACGCAATGGCTGCCTCCGCTGCGCTCGGTCTGGAGTCTCATCCTGCTGATCCCGCTAATCATCTGGGTGCTGGATTCTGACCAGTTCGGCGAGATGATGAGCATTGCCACATCCGCACTGGTATCCACCCTGCCTTTTATTGCTGTGGCCATCTTCCTGATCGCCTACCTCAAGGCAACCGGGGCTGAATCCCTGGTGGCCAAAGCCTTCGAGGGGCGTACTTATCGCATGATAGTGCTCGCCGCCTTGTTTGGCGGGCTCGCACCGTTCTGCTCCTGCGAAGTCATTCCTTTTGTGGCCGCCCTGCTCGCAGTGGGGGCGCCACTGTCAGCGGTCATGGCCTTCTGGTTGTCTTCGCCGCTGATTGACCCGGCGTCTCTGGTCATTACCGCCGGTGCACTGGGCTGGCACTTTGCCATTGCCAAGGCCATGGCCGCCGTTGGGCTCGGCCTGCTGGGTGCGCTGATTGGTATGCCGGCCTACCTCAACAGTTTTGCCGCCCCACCCCTGGCCGCCGGGCTGGTTACGCAGGGTATGAGCCTCGGGGCGGCGATGGCGTTCATGCTGGCGGGTGCCATCAGCTCCCTGCCGGCAATGACTGCCGTCTGGAGTCTGGTGAAATGGCAGATATTCGTAACGTATATGGCTCTGGGTTTTGTGGGGGCTGTGGTATTGGGGTTTGTTTATCAGCTTAGTGTCGCTTAGCAGACCACCTGCTAATTAGTTACTGTCGGGATAATCCCGCACAAAATCTATACCCTTGAAGCAGCAGAGCGGAATTCTCTTCCATAGCGGCTATTCATCATCATTCATATAAGTATAATGAATGGATGCAACGCTAAATGAATAGAGGTGAATGCGGATGACTGTTTCCTGGCACTACGCCAGACCCGAACTGGCAAGCCAGATCGCTGACCAGTTGCTCGGCGGCCTGTTTGACCGAATTGCCTATCTCGGACGCCGGCGAATCGGCAAAACCACCTTCCTGCTGCAGGACCTGTACCCGGAACTTGTCAGCCGCCAGGCACTCCCCATCTATATTTCCATGTGGGGTATCAAGAGTGCGCCACAAAAAGAGATGATCAGCAAACTCTCCCAAGCGCTGCAAACCGTGCGCAGTCGCAACAGAAAGTCACCCCTGATGTCTGTACTGTCTGCTGAAGTACGCAAGCTGAGCTTTGCCGGTGCCACCGTCGAGTTTGAATCTCTGGATCCGGTAAAGAGCTCGGATGATGACCTGTTGCGCATCGGTGACCTGCTGACGGAAATTGTCGCCACCAGTGACCGTCGGGTGGTGCTGCTTGTCGATGAGATCCAGCACCTGATTACCGCACCGGAATTCGAAGCGCTGCAGTACAAACTGCGCACCATTCTGGATGAACTGGGCGATCGCATCTCTGTTCTGTATACCGGCTCAAGTCGCAAGGGTATGGAGGCTATGTTCAGCCACCCGGATATGCCCTTCTTCAACAGCGCCAGCCAGGTTGCCTTCCCCGTTCTGGATGAAGGCTATGTCCGGCATATGGCCGCCATGGTCAACAAACACTACCGACTCAAATATGACGTCAGACAGCTGCTCGAATTTTTTCAGGAAGTTAACCAGGCGGCCTTCTGGTTCTCCCGGCTGATCAAACATCTGGTCCTTCACAAGTGCGAACTTGAGGCGGGTATCCGGGAGATCCGGCAGGTCATGCATCAGGCCAACAAAGTGGATGATGTCATGGCATCGCTGTCTCCTCTGCAGTTGGCTTTACTGCTCAGGATCAATGACAATGCCAGCCGTTATGACGCAGATGCCAAGCGTTTTTACAAGGCCTGCGGAGTCAGCGACTATACCCGGAGTAAAATCCAGTCCGCCCTGAAAGGGCTGGAAAACAAAAGGCTGGTCACGCGGGTGGCGGATACGCTGTTTATTGAGTATGAGGGTGTGGTGAAAGCGGCAAGACAGGGGCTTGGTCTTGAGGATTAAGGCGCCTACTCCAGAGCAACCGCGCAAAGATTGGGGTCCAGGGGTTGCTGCTGTGTATCCATGAATTTCAGGGGCCGCCGAGGGTCCATTAAGCCATCGCTCAAGCAAAGTCTTCGTGGCATGCTGTCATCCACCCAGAGTGCACTACGGTAAACAATACCGTCCCTGGGTTTGTTGCTGTCAAACAGAAATCCATCCCCATAATACCCCAGTTGCACGGTCAGGTCGGCTTGCCCCGTATCCTGATCAGTTCTGTCTTTCTGCATGTGCCAGTAACTCCAACTGGTGGGGTGGATGCTGGCTTCTCCGGAACAGTTGCCAGAACGATACGAAATCACGAATGCACTGAGGTTGTCCTCTTCAAGACTGTAAACCGTGCGATCACTGTAGGTGGCTGACAAGGCATCACATTCCTCGCTTATAAAGCAACCCTGGAGTCCTGTGGTTCCACAGTCCATGAGAAACTCTTTGCCATGCCATTCGCTTTCAGCAATCAGGGCATTGACCTCAGCAGCGCTTAACTGATCAGGTTTCGGCTCATTGTCTTCCTGGCTACATGCACTCAGCATAAGAGCCGTCGCGAGGACGCTCAGAGCTTTCTTTTGTTGTCCATGGAAATTCTTCATCAACGACGCTCCTGATCTGCTCATTGTTGTGCCGCCTCTTCGCTTATGGCGGCCAGGGCCTCAGACTCCGGCTCACCCATACCTACCTGCAGACTTTCGGGCAGCTTGAACATTGCCCCTGTCGCCGGGTCGACCACCAAAATCCCAATCAGACCACCGAACAGAATGTTTCCCGCATACCAGGGGTCAACGCTAGAATCCAGTGTGCGGTTCACCGGTGTATAGCCCTCCTTCTCAAAGGTCACCTCGTAGGTTTCGCCGTCAAAGAACCCTGCCTCCGCAGGCAGGCTGACTGTTGCGGGCGTGCGCCCCTGGTGAACGTTCAGCCCATCCTCGTTCCGCACCACAAAGCGAGCCTCAGGCGGCGTACTGTCGATACGGACCAGATAGTTACTGTCACTGACGATGCTGGCGCATCCGCTGGCCAGCGTGCTGCTCAGTGCAATCAGGGCGGTGTTCTTGACAATGCGTTTCATAGGCGTCTCCTCGGTTAGTTTTGGCCTTGTCGTTGAGGAGCACTTTAGGGGAAAGCCGGAATACATCCGGGAAGCAAAAATTTTTGGCAGCCCGAGTTGAAGGAAGCCTGAGCAGAAAGGGCTGGATGGGTTCTCAGATCAGAAAACAACCACTCGTCCGAAGTTCCGTTTTAAGGCAAACTGTTCGGCGTAGAAAGGAGTCTGTTGTCTATGAAAACCTGGTTATACATCGCCCTGGGTCTGATCCTTGGCTCAAGATCCCTTGCCGTTTTCGCCGAAGCACCTGCGATATATGCCGACATCGCAGAGGCCAGGGATGGCTGGCAATGGACCAGCCTGAACACCCGCAATGGAGTAGTCAGACTGGATCAGCCCTTGCAGATGGCAAACCGGGAAGTAAATTCAATGTGTGTCGGCCTGTTTCTGGGAGCTCTGGATGCAGGGTGCGCCAAAAATAATAAACTGGATGACTTTGTCGATACCCAGCCAGGCCCAATTACCCTTGCCACGCCGGTTCTCTGGGCGGCAACACCGCTAATGGTTTTAGGTGCTTTTAAAGATCGAAAATATTTATTTGCACCTTTGTTTGTGTTGACTTTACCAGTTCTCCTTGAAGGGGAATTCGACCATGCAAAGTGGGAAGATGCAGTTCGATCAGCGAATGCGAACGCAGCACAAACACAGCCGGTCAATATTACACTGCAAAAACTGAATCAGTTATCCCGTCCTGATTTTCAGTTGCCACCCTTAGAGAAAAGTTACTACGGTCAGCTGATGGCAGAAATCAGCCGCGCGGAAACCGAAGTCTCCGGATTACTGGAACAGCAAGTACGACAGCGGCTGAAAATTCAGGTTAGCGGCGTTGAGTTTTCTCACTCAAAAAAAGAGTCAGAGCTGACAGCGGCATTAAGGAATTCCATACTCGTAAACGTCACGAGCGACCTGACCTTCCCTTTTCTGGGTGAACCTACACCAGCACCGGAGACTTTCAGCATCGGCGTTGCTAAAGAACTCAATCGCATTCAACGCAGCGACTGGCCCTCATTCGTTGCCAGGATCAATGAACTGGAGACTAAGCTGCGCAATCAAACGGATGAAGCACGGGAGCAAATACTGGCAATTAACGCCAGGCGTTTAGAAGAGAACGCCCAGTACCGCATTGCTCTGGAAAACTACCACCAGACCCTAAGGAAAGCCCCCAAGATCGTTACACTTGAGTGGCCAGGCCAGATTCCCGAACTGGCAGGCTTGGAGTACAGTATTGAGGCCCCTGTAGAACGCTGGATCACTCTGGGAATGACATTCCAAAGCGAAGTGGCTGTCAAGCTACTGATCCAGGATTCCTCAGAACCGCTCGCCGCCTACTGAGCCCAACTCGTGAGCGGCTTCATAATACAGACCCGCCCGTTTGAGAGTCTGGGCCCTGGCCAGAGCCTGCTCAAGCGGGCTTTCCCACTGCACAAGATTGTTCAGCGTATCAAGCTCTGCATCAAGGGCTGGCCGGCAACTTTCAGGAAAGCTGGCCAGGCCATACCAGATTTGCAGATCCCTGTTAAAAACATAGAAATGCTCGGGCTGCCCGGGCAGTGCCTGCCCGTCCTCCCCGTGCAGCCCGCAATACTCCGGCGAAGCAAGCCAAGTGGTGCCCCGTGGCCAGTCGGGCCAATTCCGGTAAAAAGAAAACTGGGGCAGTCGAGGAAATTCGGCCACATCGGTCGAAGCGGCTTGACTGCCTGCAAGGGTTGTCTCGCAGTCAATCAGCCACTGCGGTGTTTCCTTGAACCTCTGTCGCAAGGAACAGGATCCGGTTCCATCCTCGCTACGGGTCAGACGGGATGCGGTTACGCCAGCTTCAGCATCGAAAAGGGCCTCAAGCCGTCGCTCTGCCAATTCGCCTGCACCAGTCTGAAGGCTGTCTATGGACAGGCGGTGCGACCCTGGGGGGAGTGTTTTTCGCTGCCGCGAAAAAAAGTCATACAGTACCAGACCACCACCAGCCACCCTGAGCTCCACCCCATGATCAAGGAAGTCACCTGCGGTCAGCGGCCTGCAAAGCGACAGCATTTCCACACAGGACTCATTTTCCACTGCAAGCACGATGGCAGCCGGTTTGTTTTCGGCATACGCACTGACGATCCAGACCAACAAGACTGGCCACATTACCATCTGGCAGATTATCCTGAACAGCAACAGCTTCCGCGCCTCTTGCAAGCAACTGAATCATGTCGACAGTTTATCCCCAAGCCCTGAAGGCTGCAAAAGCCGCTTTTGAATTCATTCAGCGCTTCAGGGTGGTCATCTTACTGTGCCTGACTCTGACACTCGCGATGCAGTTCAGCAAGAAAGGTCCCGGCTGGGAAGTGGCTGATGAGCAAAATAGGGGCGCTGTGAACTTCCTCTTCTCAAAAACGAAGGGCCCGGAGAACAGGCAACTGATTCTGCTGGATCTGCATACCCCGGAAACATTTGATCCGTCTCCGGACCGCTTTGCTTCCCGCTACAGCCAATACCGGCTGGCGCAAACACTGCCATTTTTCTGTGAACTGGGGGTCCACACAATCGTTCTGGACTTCTATCTGGACAATGAAAGCTGGATCGGCCGTCATCTCAGTGATTCGCCAGATGCCCTCAAAGAGCTGTCTGAGTCGCTGACCTGCTTTAAACAGGTTCTGCTTCCAATCAGACAACGCCAAAACCCGGAATCTGGCTTCAACCATATTTTCAAACCTGATGCACGCTTCCGGCTTGTGCACATGAATCATTTTGCCTCGGTCGTTTATCCGGCTTATGTCCGAATCCTGGATGCATCTGGTTGGTTGACCGTACCGCATGCGGCAGAAGCGCTGCGGCACAATGGCGCGAAGAACGACTACGTGGCGGGCTCCTCCGAAGTGACACAGGAGATTCACTATCCCTCGTCCCTTCGCTATCACCCGCAAAGCTGGCCACTCTTCGGTTTCGAGGAAATTACCCTGATTACTGCCATGCGGGGACTATCGCAGCCACCTTCTGCGCAAGATCTGTTCCGACAACTCTATGCTGATGCAGCAGAACCGTCTGTCCTGCTGGTTGGTTTCAGTCACGACAGTACCGACTTGCACAACGTCGCCTTCAACCTTGGCGGCAAAGTCCGCATACGACCAGGTGGTTCGGACCTGCGCCAGTTGGAATGGCCGCTGACCCCTGGCCTTTTTATACTTGCCTCAGAGCTAGGCACTGTCCTCGCTGACGAGCAACGCCGTTTCGTGGCTTACGCGCCGGTGGGCGCCTTCCTCTGGCTGTTTGCCATCTTGTCCATAGCCCAGCTGATGCTGGAACGCGCAGGGGTTTCCATAACCCGCTCCATGCTGCTCATTCTTGGCTATGGTCTTGGCTTCTGGGTATTTAACCAGTTCCTCGCCCTTGTTCCTGGCTTTCATCTGCCTCTGAATGCTCCGCTGCTGGGCTTGTTCCTGATGTTCTGGGCAGACATTGCCTTCAGACAAGGGCGCTTGAACCAGTTACTGAAAGCCGCACTGAAAAGAGACAAGCCCCTTTCCGGCCCGCAAAGTACCCAGCTGCTTGCGGCTCAGCCAATCACTCTGGTGTTGGCCAGCCAGGCCACACAGAGTCAGAGCGACCCTTACAAGCGTTTTCTATGCGAGTTGGACCTGGCTACCTTCTGGATTCAGTACTTGGGACTGCTGGCTCTGGCAGATTACAGCGCTCATCGCCAAAGGCGGCGAAAAGTCGTAAAAGAGCAAAGTCTTCAGAGCTTTTACAGGCCCACACTGGGCAATTATGTTCATGGTTTGGCCGGTCTTTACCGGCAACTACCACCGAGTGCTGCGCAACCCTGTTCACTGCCCTTACTCGCCCAGCAGGCGCAGGATCACAGAACAGGCAGTCTTATGGAGAGCCTTCAGAAAATTCTGGATTTAAGGAACGACTGGAAACACTTTGCCTCGACTCACTACGCACAAAGCAGCATTCAACAGGCAGAAGAGGAACTGCTCAGGGCCTACCTCCAGATGCTTCCAAAAGTTCATTTCCTGAAAGACTACCGCCTGATTAAAGCAATTTCACCGGTAGCCCGGGGAAATACAGACACAGACAAACCTGCGTCTTGGGAAGTGCTGTGTGTAAGCGGTACCTATGCCAGACTTGAACGACTCCGGGATATCGGAGATCTCCAACCACAAGCGCTTTATCTGGTGCAGGAGGTAGAGCAGGAAGTAGCTGAGGTTGTGCTGCGCCTGGATCCCTGGCTACATGCGGAAGAATGCGCCTATCATCACCGAGTGGAGGTATTCTTCCATGCAGGTCTGGAATGGAGCAGACAAGATGGGCTGACGGGGAATATCAATTTCAACGGCCTGACAGAATCCTGCAAACCGATATCGCCGGTTAGGGCACCTGAATGGGCGATTAAGGACATGGTCAAACTTCCTGCACCCAAAAAGTAAGACATTAACGAGTTCCTCACCGCATTTGCCGGGCGCAATTGTTTGAATCCAGTTGCCCAGTCTCATTGGAGTCAGGTCGCAACGGATATCGACTGTTGATCCAACCCTTACTATGGCAGAGTCGGGGTGCCAGACCGTTGCGATCCACCCAGGCATGACTGTAGTAAGTCACGCCCTCGACCGGCTCCTGTTCTCCGTATTGCACACTGTCTCCATAATAGCCGAGCTGCATGACCAAAAACGCCGGGCAGGAATCCGATAACACAGGTGCGTCTCAACATTCACTGCCCCCCCTCGGTGGCCAGAGTGCTCTGCACTTCCCTGAACTTGTCGTCAGCCCGATCCTGTACCCATTGCACACCACGATTGCCAAAAGCAGTGCTGGCCACCTGCTCGGCATGCTTATGCGCGAGTTGCTCATCCATTCCGACGAGCACCCAGACGGAACCGTCCGGTGCCATTGACCTGGCCATGATCCGGCTGCCATGGAAGTTATGCTGGCTTAGGCTGGCAGCCAGGTTTTCGCCGTAACTGTCCACCACCTCCGCCGAGCCAGATCCGGTTGCCTCTACCATGTTACGAACCCTGCCGCTGTACCTGAGCACAATCATTTCAGCCAACTGCTGTCTTGCCCGCAATGCAGCCATGTTTTCCTGGAAGAAAAAGTCCGCTTTGCTGGGGCCATAACTGGCGGCTGCCAACAGCGAACCCGGATCATTGCGGTGCTCCGGGCAAACCCAGTTGGGTGCCTCCTTTTCGCTACCGGGCCACAGACAATCCGGCTTGCCGACCAGTTCGGATACCTCCACCGGCTTCTCGGGCGTACCGGAGCAAGCCGCCAGACCTGCCAGGGTCATTGTCATCACCAGTTTCTGTACTTTCTTCATATTCTGCGCCTTCATATTCTGCCTCTTTGTCATACCCTGGGTCGTTTGCATATTGTTCTTCCTCATCCGTTGTTGTGGCTACTCTACCCTGCAAATATGCGCATGCTACGCAGGCAAAAATTTTTGACGGCTAACTCACCGACAACGTTCATGAGATCCGGCAAGTCCAGATGGCTATCACTTGTCGCGACAAGGCGCCCCCGATTGGGCAAAGCCCTCCAGTCCAGAGGTTCGGTATGGCGAATGATCAAAGCGCGATCACGGGCTTGCTCCTGCCCTTGCTCAAGTCTTGCCTGCAAACTGATACTCGACGTTGTCGATTCAAGCAGCTCCCGGTTGCCCACCAGGAGGCCGAAGCGTCCATCCTCGTATAAGGCCAGCAATGAGAAATGGCTGAATGCCGCCGAGGGGGCACCCAGCTTCAGACGGTAGTGGGAACCATCGCGCACCTCCTGCACAGACTGCGGCGAATCCTGTGTCTGGAAATCAGCCCACTCACTACAATCATCCGCAGAGGGCCAACGGATGATCTGATCCAGATGTGCAGGCGCCACATCGATCGACTCCCCGGCGATCGTCAGACGAAGCCGCTTATCCGTTTGACTCAAACTGACAGGCAAGCTGCCTCGCCCGGGTGCCCGGAGTGCCAAATCCTGGCATAGGCGGGATTTCCGGAGGGGTATAGCGCCCTCACAACGCGTTTGCGTGCCATCACCCGGTGGTAACCGTTCTGCCAAACGATCAACCAGTGAGCGCTGATCCAGGCCGAGCTTGACCCAGGCCCTCCCCTGACAGACCAGAGGCTCAGCCTGGTAATTGATGCTCGGGTAATCCAACTCCAGAGACACCCGGGTTTCGCAGGCACTGTGTTCCCTCAGCTCTTCTCCCGATTCAATGCTGCGCCGCACGGCATAGCGGTCCTTACACTCACTTTGCAGACGTCGAGGCCGCTGCCTGGCGATATCCTCCACCGCGTTGCGATAGGCACCCTCTACTGTCTGTGAATACCCCAGGCCAATAACAATCCCGGGGCGACTCTGATAGCTGAACCAGACAGGAGTTTCACAAGATGGCGCCGAAACGGAAGAGGCTACCTGTGCTTCAGGTACTTGCGTGCCAGCCAGATGCAGCCGGATACTGCAAGCGCTCAAACACATCCCTGCAACTGCCAGGCCGCTGAGAATGATCGATCGTCGGGGGGTAAGAGGCACTACATTCATCGGGGATACCTCACCAGCACCGCTTGCGGGGAACCCAACATTTCCGGTTTCTGCTCTCGTGCCTGGGGGAAGCGCAAAGCCGTGGCATTGACCCGCCGGCTCAGATAGCTCCCCAATTCACCGCTGGTCAGGTCACCGTCCCGATTTGTATCAGCCTCACCGCTGATCCCCTTCAGGAGAAAACTGGTGAACAACCCATGCTGGTTAGGCCTCAGCCAATTGGCAAGCTGATGCCCCTGACTGGCGCTGTAAACGATGATGCGTGAGTCGCCAACCGGTGGCAGTTCCGGAGCCAGCAGCATGGCCGAAGTTTCCGGCAACAGTGAGGCCTCTCGTGACGCCAGCGTATCGGTGCGCCCGCTGAAACAGGCATCCAGCATGACCACGACTCGTTTGTCCGGCAGTTGAGAGAGTTGTGTGTATAGCCGGGTCAGGGGGTAACCCTGCCAGGCCGCATCCTGCGGCATGACGTCCACCGGTAACAGAAAAAGGTCATCGGGATTTCTTGGCGACGGCATCCCGTGACCGCTGTAAAACACAAAAACAGTATCCGCACCACCCTCTGCCTCCACCAGACGGTGCAGACGCCCTTTCAGTCCGCGCTCATCGCCAAACATTCGCTCAAAATTCGCCAGCGTCATGTCGGCTGTCCCGCCAAGGATATTTTCAGAGGGTACACCCAGAGTTCGTCCCGCCAGTACTTGCATGGCCTCACGGTCATTGATGGCAAAGCTCACCTGTTGGTTCTCCGGTAGATTGGGGTAAATGCGATTACCGATAATGACGGCATAGTTGCGTGAACTTTTGGGAACCAGCGGGAAATCTGTAGGTAGCGCAATATCACCCAGATCAGCAGTACTGAGACTTGCGAGCATCACCGCCGGGCCACCATACTCGTTGACTACCGCTTCAACGCTATTTAGCGCCAATGCCTGCTTGAGCAAAACCTGCCTGTCGCTTTGCAACACCAGATCCAGGGTGAGGGATTCTCCAGTTTTCACGCGTACATCCGGCATCACAGTGGTTTGTACCCGCCATGCTTCACCGGGACGCAGCAATTCACGATGAAAGCCGTCAGCCAGTTCGCCAACCTTAAGACCCTCAATCTGCCCACCTGATCTGAGCAACAGATTACGTGCCGCAAGCCGTCCCTGGTTGCGGACTTCAAAGGTCTGGATCGAGCGACGTCCTGCCACTACCCGATCCGGACTCATAGTGACCAGATGCAGCTCGGGGGATTCCCAGGGGCGTACCGGCAACCTGACTCTGAGAACCGACGGACTGAAACCGTCTGCTTCCTGTCCGCGGACCTCCAAGTCCAGTTCCCTGTCATCGAAATTCCGTGGAATGGCAATTTCCAGCTCAATCGTCTGCTGGGCCTGGGCAGGAATGCTCTCCAGCAAGCCTTTTTCAGCGATATTCAAGGCTGGCACACTGGCATACCACTGCAGCTGATCAGCATCAGAGCCCCCCTGATTGGTGACATCGATGAGCAGCCGTACAGACTCTCCCGCGCTCAAGACACCGTCACCATCCAATTGCAGCAGCTGATGCGACAGTTGCAATACCGGCGGCTGAATCTGCTTGAATCGCCGACGAATCTCTGCCTTGCGGTCCAGCTCACGAGCCTGAATTTCAGCAAGGCGAGTATTCGGACGATAGCTCACGGAATCACCAAAGACCCGGCTCTCCACCCGCAGTCCTGGCCCCGGCAATATGCGGCGTTCCACCTGGCGATTCACCAGCAACTGGCTATCCGTCTCCTGATACTCGAGTGCCTCCCGATAAAGCGCCTGAGCCTCCAGCCAACGTTCTCGCTTGAACAAGTCCTCCGCCTGCTGATAAAGCGCCCAGGCGGTATCATCGTCAGCATTTGCCGGCACACTCAAGCCAGCAAACCCGCACATCAACAACGACATCCAAAACAACACTGAAGCTCTCACAGAACGCTCTCCTTCATCACATCAGGTTCTCTTTTCATAAAATTGGGTGGGCAGACCCTACAGCCAGTACTGATAGGCAATTTCCAGTTGCTGACCATCCTGATCATCCATTTGCCCGCCCAGGTTCAGCGAATGAGGTCCGGAAATCAGACCGATGCCTGCAGCATGGATAGTGACCTCCGGTAAGCGATCGTCATCTGGCGTTTCCATCGCCAGCCCGCCCCTTAATATCAGGCTGAAGTCGCTGCCGGTGGAAGAAATTGCCCACTCCACACCGACACTGCCTCTGGTCACGATCAGTTCATTGAGCTCCGGAAAGCCGGAGTACACACCGGCCACCGCGCTATAACTGCGCTGTTCGATATCGACAGGAAAACGCCAGCGCATATTCGTACCCGTTCCCAGCCAGGCCAGGCTGGGCTCAATACCGGCTCGCCAGACTTCGGGGCGAGCTGTCAGTGTGCGAGGAATCAGCAACAGGTTCGCATCCTGCAGTTCCGCTCGGACCTCCTTCTGATAGATCACTCCGCTGGCAAATCCGGCATGAAAAACCTGCTCTCCCCAAGTCATCTGGGCGGGTTCCGGGTGCCATTGCCAGCCGACGGAATAACCCCATTCGCGATCGTAACTGTCATCGCCCTCATCAGACTCGAGGTCAACGGAATCTGCTGTAATTCCCAGGCTCATGGTGTCCAGCCAGCGAAAGCCCAACCCGAGACTGATTGTGTTGCTCAGATAAACCGACTCAGCCCCAGGGCTTGCCAGATTGCGTCCGGCTGCCACCAGTTTCTGGCCCATTTGCCAGGACAGACCGAAACCGGCTTTCTCGGCGCTTCGCGAAAAACTCAGCTGATCTGCTTCGCTATCCTTAAGCGCGGAGTTGCTGTGTTCCAGGGTGCTGTAGGCATAAAGTCCGCGCCATTTGTCGACCAAGGCCGGGGAAAAAATAGCCGCCGGATTGTTGGCAAAAGAGGCTGACTCACGACGTGCCGGGAGGTTGGAAGCCAGTCCCAGTGCTTCGGTACTGGGTGCCAGACCACGAGGCAGCTCCACTGCATTGGCAGGCATGCCGGCTACAGCACCGGCAAGACACAAGAGCGTCAGCCCTTTTTCCGTGATCCGGTTGAAACCATTGTCCCGGCGCTTATCAAACTGACTCATCCTCTTCTCTCCCGTTCGGCTTATTCGTCGTCTTGGTGAGCAGATTAAGGAAAAGGAGGTGCAAAGCGTGGAACGAAAAATTTTTGGCGGGTTTGATTTCTGGTGGCCCCGAAATGAAAAAAGCAGAGGCGCCGGGCAGCGTCTCTGCTATGCAGATGTGATTGAAAACCTGGTGCCCGGGAACTACTCCGGTGGGCGCTCTGGAACCGGCTTGATTCGCTCCAGCAACTCTTCCGGTGCATTCACCAGACTGATCAGTTCGGGGGACAGGTCAAGCCCGAAAATTCCCTTGCCCTTGCCACTTTTGAGACGCTCATCCCGATAGCTGCCGATGTGGTATTTGGCGGCGGTCTTGGCGCCCACAGCCTTCTTCAGTGCACTACCAACCCCGCTTTTGGCCAGAGCCAGCAGGTTGGATTCCATCCCCATAGCCGGGTCAGCCACCGGCGTGTCGCCTTTCATTTCGACCCCCATGGAAGCATAAGTCTGCTTTCGCGACTGCCCACCATAAGCCAGATTGCCAAGGAAAGCCGTTTCACAGAACCACACATATTCTTCGGCCGCATCCGGACGCCTGACATCGGCACCGCGCCGATCCTTGAAACTGATCCGGCTTTCACCATGAATCGTGCGCCAGCACAACCAGGCAAAGCGATCGAGCTCCGCCGGTTTCAATTCCACCGGAACCCCGCGCACCTTGACCTCACGCGCAGCCAGGTCAATAACCAGTGTTTCGTCAGCGGCCTGGTTGTTGATGCGTTCCACCACCTCACTGTAGGTCAGAGAACCATCCTCATGAATCGGCAGGCGCACCAAAGAACGCAGCGACACAAAGGGAATCTCCGAGAGGGAAACACGCACCCCATAGGTATCTGACCACCCTTTATTATTTTTCTCCCGAATAATGCGGGAGTTGGGTGTGGGATAGAAGAAAGCCCGGTTACCCTCAAATTCATCTGGCACCAGAACGTGGGAAAGCCGATCCTGGAAACGGCCAAATATCGACAGCGCATACCCGATAAAGAAGCCCATGGTCTTGCGCCCCCCCGCTATTGATACATGAATGGCACAGGCATTGTCGTTGGTCAGGTCCCGAAGCAAGGCAGTCGCAACATCCGCGAAGCGCAGGTTATCCTCCGCCGTCTGGATATCATTTAACTCCTCACCGTCTTCCCTGGAAAGCGCTCTGACCGATACACTATCCGCGTGCAAAGGCTGAAATTGCGGATAATCCCGGTACATCTCCCACAGTTTTCCCGTCTCGGGGTCTATCAGATCAGACTCAAAACCCCGTTTGCCCTGCAAAGTGGTGAGTACAATGAGTTCAGTGGGGTGCCAGTCCTGCTGCGTTGCCAGTGCATAAATGGTTTCCGTCACCACGGCCGGACTCATGCCGGTTACGCAAACCAAGACTCGGCGAGAAAAATCGGCAGGGGTTTTGATACTCATGTCACTCAGGTCTCCAGGGTTTCGTTTGGAACGACAGCATAGGGCTTCGAACCCGCTTTGGCGGAAAGCAAAAATTTTTGGGATTCAATCACTGCCTGTAGATCTTCTGGCTGGCGAACAAACAGCCCGACTACACCGGCTGCCCGACACTGGGTGATAAACTGCTCCCGCTCAATCACGGCAGCTTTAGGCTTCAAGTGCGAGAATGTATGCCATTCATAGGCGGGAGAAAGCAGCAAGTAGGCCTTCACTTTGCCCAGCCCCTGGGCGGTACCGGACAAATGATCCAACACCGTTGCCAGTTTCTGCTTCGGGGGCAGGTCGACCTTGGTTTCAACCAGTTTCAGGCGGTTGGCATCATGAATCAGAAAATCCCCCTCCCGACCATGATCAGACGGGGTCACATGCAACTGTAGACCAGACTCATAGACAACACCGGCATAATGCGTACCCAGCCAGGTATTGATCAGGTTCTCGAACCAGATACCGCAGAGCCAGCGCCGCCAGTCTTCGGAGGCCCGATGATGCAGCGTGACCAGTGTGAGCTGGCCGTTTTCAATGCGGATAAAATCGCCCAGCTTAGCCAATAAGGTCACCATGCGCTGAACCGCAGGCAGGTCTGGATTCAGACTTTCCCGCGAAAGGCTGACCCACTCGCCAAGGTGCCTGCCGTTGCCGAACCAGTAACCCTGTTTGGCAATCAGATTCGAGAGAAAAGCCCAGGGCAGGGTGTCGGGATTCACATTGCTCAATTCAGCCGCCTGGCTGTACTGCTCCAGCAGATAAGCGGCCGCTTCGGGCACATGAGGGGAGTTTTCTATGGGCATTGGGCTGCATTGATTAACGCGTTGCAGATACAGACGCGCATGGTTCAGTATCGATACTTCAGTCTGCAGCGGCCACTGTGACAGCCTTTCCAGGGAAGCACTGAAACGTTCCAGAGCCGATGCGCCCAAAGCCAGATAATGAATTTCATCCCATTCCAGCGCACGTGCCAGCAGCAGTGACATTAATTTGGTGCCGCCCGTGGCATTGAGCACACAACGGTAACCTTTGTCACGCCACTTGTGTACAACCGGCACCAATTGTTCCCGCACAAATGCAGTGATGGATGCTGCCTGGTCGCCAACCAGGGTGGTGTCAGAATCTGCAGGAATGACCACTATCTGGGAGCCCGGCATAGCTTCGCACAGCAACAGCGCCAGTCTCCGGGACTGTGCCCGTTCGCGTTCGGTGGTGGAGCTGACAATCAACACAACATCTGGCTGAAATTCCAGGACACAACGATACTCGGCCACATTGTGCTCCGAGGAAATGATGACGCAGACCAAGGGAGATTGCGCCATGGTGGGCTCTTCCGACATAGCGTTCAGCAATTTCGACACCGGCACCTACTCCTGGTCATCATAGATAAAAATACTGACCCGGCGATTTTTGCGCGCAGCGAAACGGGACCGCTGCCTGAGGGCTGTGACCCGACAAACCCTGTAAAAAGGCAGAGCCAATCGACAACAGCTTAATACCGCTGTCCCTGATAATCATTGAGAAAGCACACAAAACGAACATCGCTAGTCAGGCGGAGAACACACCCGGTACTGCTTGCCCGCATGCTGCCCATTGAAAGATTAAATCAGGTATTATCGGGTATAATCGGGTATACCATAGGGTGTGCAACACTTATTCATCGAGGAGTCAATGCGAGAGCCCACCATCAACATCAGTCAGGACTTGCTGCAGATTATTGCTGAGATTGACGAGTTTAAAGGGCGCTGGCAGGCCCTGAAAACTCTGTCGCCAGAGCGGTTACAACGATTAAGGCAGGTTGCGACGATTGAAAGCGTCGGATCTTCCACCCGGATTGAAGGCGCAAAACTTAGCGATAGCCAGGTTGAAACATTGCTTTCGCGACTCTCATCCACCTCATTCAGAACCCGTGATGAACAGGAAGTGGCCGGTTACGCAGAAGCTATGGATTTAGTGTTTCAGGCATGGACAGATCTACATCTGACCGAAAATCATATACGACAGCTCCACCAGACGCTATTGCGCCACAGTGAGAAAGACCAACGGCACAGAGGCTTGTATAAAATCCTGCCCAACAATGTCATTGCCAAGGATGCAGCTGGTCGGGAAATCGGAGTAGTCTTTGAAACCAGCACACCTTTCGACACCCCCAGAGAAATGGAAAGTCTGGTGCAATGGGCTGCTAAAACCTTTCAAGAATCTTCAATGCACCCACTCTTGGCAATTGCAGTATTCAAAGTCGTCTTTCTCGCCATCCACCCGTTTCAGGATGGAAACGGCAGGCTTTCGCGTATCCTTACCACTCTGCTTCTTCTCCGCTCAGGCTATGAGTACGTGCCCTATGCTTCTCTGGAAAGTGTGGTCGAAGAGAATAAAGACCTATATTACAAAGCACTCCGCCGAACCCAAATCACCCTGAAAAGTGATGAGCCGGACTGGCAGCCCTGGCTGGTTTTTTTCTTACGATGCCTGAAAAAGCAGAAATCCAATCTGGACGCAAAGATCGCCCAGGTCCGCACGGACATTACCGCAGACTTGCCCCCTCTATCGGTGGAGATTCTTTCACTGCTCGATAGAGAGGGAAACTTGACGATTGCGCAGATGGTTACATTATCGGGAGCAAACCAGAATACGTTGAAAGTACGCCTGCGTGAGCTCGTCAGCAGTGGACAGATAACACGCCATGGCAAAGCAAGGGCTACCTGGTACAGTCTTTCCGGGACTGGTTAAAGTTGTCGCCCACTGACATAGTACTCAGACTTGCGGGTTACTTTAATAAGGCAGACGCAAGCGGCTCTCACCGGCACCTTGTGCGGTTTCCGTGCGTATCTGCACAGGAATGCGTTCCCGCAGCAAGTCGACATGCGAAATGACACCGATCAGGCGACCGCCTGCCTGCAACTGATCCAGCGCATTAAGCGCGGTTTCGAGCGTATCGGCATCCAGTGTACCGAAACCCTCATCCAGAAACAGACTTTCGATCGGGCGATCGCTGACCAGATCCGACAGGCCAAGTGCCAGGGCCAGGCTGACCAGAAAGGTCTCGCCACCCGAGAGAGTATTCACCTCGCGTTCCGTTTCCCCCTGCCAGGTGTCGCTGACCAGAATTTCCAGCCCGTCCCTGTCGCCCCGCTTCAGTGCGTAGCGACCATGCAGACCATCCAGGCGACGGTTCGCGAGCGCCAGCAGGTGCTCCAGCGTCAGCCCCTGGGCAAAATCCCGGAACTTGCTGCCACTGGCCGAGCCAATCAGGTCATCCAGCCGCGCCATCAACCGGTGGGTATCCTGCCGGCGGGCCAACTCCTCTAGCAGCGTCTGGTTCCGTTTGCGGGCCTCGTCATCCGCACAAAGGGCTGCCTGCACCCTGCCGAAGGCACGCTCGTTTTCCTGCTGGGAATGCTGGTATCCCTGCTCTTCCTCTCTCAGCAAGGCATGATCTGCGCTTTCCGGCAAGGTCTTGCTGAGCGCTGTCATCTCTTGCCCGATCCGCGCCATCTGACCCCGGAGCTGCTGCATGGTGCTTTCCGCAGCCAACAGTTCCTCTTCCTCTGACTGCAGGAAGTCATCATCTCTTTGTGAATCCTGCCAATGAGCCTCATCCCGGAAGCCCAGGCTTTGCAAAGCCTCATTAAAACGCGTCCGCAACACCTGGCCTTGCCGCTCCAACTGTTCCAGCACTTGCCCGGCTTCCTCGAAGCGTACCTCCGCCGCTTTCAATGACAGACCGGTTTGATGGTGCTCGGCTTCGGCCTGCTGGCATTGTTTTGCACGGTTTTTCTGTAACTGCTCCTGACTCCTCAGCCAGGCCCGGGCATCGGGGGAATCGGGTAGCGCCTGCGTACGTTCTGCACGCAGAGTCGCCAGCTCTGTTTCAAGCCGCCGGCACTCTGCCTGTTGCTGCTCGCAGAGCCCGTTCAGACGAGTGGCGTCGGCCTCGGCCAGTGCCCTCCGTGTTTCCAGAGCACGCCGCTGTTCAGTCAACGTTTCATGGCGTCTTTCTGCTTCAGTCAGTAGCTGCAGTGCCTCGCCGATTGCACGCAGACGGCTTATGCAGGTTTCCGGCTGCAGGGGCTGCGGTGCCTGCTCGCCAAAGGCGCGCTCAAGACGGGCCTGATACTGTTTCAGGCTCCCATCCAGCGACTGTATCCCGGCACGCCGGTTCAGCAGCTCCTCACGATTCTCCTGCTCTTCCACCTGCAGCATCTGCAGCCGGTCCTGAGCCTCACGCAGGACCGCGCCTGCAGCCTCCCGCTGATTGCGGTTGTTTTCCAGTGCCTGTTGCAGATCCGCCAGGCACGCCTGCCGGTCCTGCTCCTGCTGCAGTTGTTGCTGCACCCGTTCCTGTTCAACGGGCAAATCCGCCAGCGAAAGTCCTGTGCACAAATCCCTGATCTGGGCGCTGGAACGGGCCTGTTGCTCTTCCTGGCCGAGAAACTGTTCAACCAAAGATTTCAGGCTGGCAGAGGCCGCTGAAAGCTGATTGTCGACCTGCTGCCGCTCGCGCTCCAGTTGTTCACGATGCGCGTGGGCTTTCTGCCACCCGGCCTCTGCTTCCAGTGCATCGTTTTCTGGTAATGCCTGCGCGTAGGGGTGCTCCACTGCACCACACAGGGGGCAGGGTTCCCCATCTTCCAGCTCATGCCGCCATTGCGCCAGATCACGGATCTGCCGCAGTTGTTCCAGTATGCGCTGTTTGTCTGCTTCCCGTTCGCGTGCGTCTTCCAGAGACGTCTCGAGAGCTTGTAAACGCTCCTTCAGCGTCCGGACCTTTGCCTCCTCCGCCTCTTGCCTTTCTCTCAGCCCCGCCAAACCGGCTTCCAGAGCCTGGTGCCCCTGAAGCAGCTGCTGTATCCGCTCCAGCCGGGCGGCCCTGTCGCGCAACCCCTGCAGTTCCTGTGACCAGGCCTGCGAAGCCTTGCCTTCCAGCGTTTCTGCAAGCCGGGCCTGTAAGTTCCGGCCTTTACTGACAAGTGCCTGCTCCGATTCGCTGGCCTGCCGCAATTGCGCTTCCAGAGAGTGACGCGCTTCCCGGTATTCCCCCTGCTTTTTCTCAAGCCCGGCGAGTGCTTCACCGACTGCCTGCTGCTCCGTTTTATCCTGCGCCCAGGCACCACAAAGCTCCAGCAGCTCATCCAGCTGGCCCTGCAATCTGCGAAAGCCCTGCCCCTGCTCAATCTGTGTTGCGCACTGGCGGATATTCCCGGCAAGCGCATCATCCAGACCGGTCATCTCGTCGAGTTCCTGCTTGCGTTGCCTGGCCAGTTCCTCGGCGGTGGCCCGTTCCGTACCAGCCTTTTCCAGCTGCTCAGCCAGTGCCGCCTGCGCGGCCTCCAGGGGCAACAGCGTACTCTCCACCCACTGGCGCTGCTTTTCCAGGCTGATCTCACCCTGGTCCCGCTCACTGAGCAATCCCTGCAGGCGGGAAACCAAGTGGTTCATCTGGTCCCTGAGCGTGTCCACTGCCTGCCGGCTGTTGTCCAGATGGTTTTTCCGGGCCTGGTATAGCTCACGGATTTCCTTCATCTCCTCTGCCAGCGGGTTCAGCTCCCGCGCCTGGCGGGCCTTCTGCAGAACCTCCCGACGGGCCGCTCTTGCGGGCGCTTCCGCCTCAAACGCCTGGTGCCTTGCCTCACAATTCTGTTGCTCCAACCTCAGGCTTTCCAGTTTTTCGAATGCCACGAGCAGGGCCTGTGTGCGCGCGAGCAGACTTCGCAGCCACAGCGTCTTCTGGCTTGCATCAGCCAGGGCCTGCTCACTGTCCGCCCGCTCACTGGCCGACAGGGACTTAACATCCTCCAACCGCCTCTGTAGTTGTACCACCGCTTCACGGCTGGCCTTTTCGCGCTCATGAACACGTCGGGAAATTTCACCATACACCGAGGTTCCGGTGATCTCTTCAAGCAACTGCGCCTTCTCCGCCGAGGGCGCTTGAAGAAATGCAGAAAACTGTCCCTGTGCCAGCATCACTGAGCGGGTAAAGCGTTCGAAATCCAGCCCGGTTATCTGCACCGTGCGCTCCAGTTTCTCGCGTACCTGTGAACACAGAATGCGGCCGCCGGATTCGGCCAGCTCCACCTGTGGCTGCTGCAGTCGCCCATCAGCCTGACCCCGCGCCCTTCTCTGACTGAAAGTCGCCCGATACGCTTTGCCGGAAACCGCGAACTCCACCTCGGCCATGCACTCAGCGCAGCCCCGGGTCATCACCGGATTCTGGGACATGGACACATTACGCTGTCGTGGGGTGCGGTGATACAAGGCCAGACAGATGGCATCCAGCAAGGTGGTTTTGCCCGAACCAGTAGCTCCATGAATCAGAAACAGGCCATTAGCGGCAAATTCCGGGCGAGTGAAGTCAACTTCGAAAGTTCCCCTGAGACTGGCCAGATTACTCAGTCGGACATTCAGAATTTTCATGCAACTCCTCCTCGATTTCCGAAAACAGCCGGTTCAGCGCCTGCGCTTCATCAGCGGGTATTTCTGATTGCTGCAAGAGCCGGGCAAAAACCTCCCGGGTCTGCAACTGTTCCAGCCGCTCGCCGGTTTCGGCGGCGCTCAGGCTGGCCGGCTGCTGAAGCACCCGCTTCAGGCAGAGCAGTTCCAGTGCGGTATCCCTGAGAATGTCATCCAGCTGCTGGCGGAAGGCCAGCATCGGCTCATCACCCTCCAACTCGAGATTCAGCCAGCACGAGTGTGTCGCTGCGGCGAGGTTCCGGCACTGGGTCAGCAGGGCTTCCGCCTTGCCTCGCAGCGTGCGCAGTGCCTGCCAGCACGGTAAGGGGATCACTTCCACCGGAGGCGGATCTGCAAGGACACCCGCTTGCTTGCTGAAATCCACCAGTAGAACCGCCTTGGCTTTATCCAGCTCATCGAAACTCATGGGAATAGGGGAACCCGAATACCACACACGCCTTGCCGGATCGAGCGGCTGGCAGCGGTGCAGATGGCCAAGTGCCAGATAATCAAAGGGCGGAAACACATCCAGTGGCAACGCGCCAATCTGGCCGATATAGATCTCGCGAACCGACTCAGACAACCTTCCCCCCACAACGGTCAGATGCCCACTGCCGAGCACCGGCAGGCTGCGCTCACCACGCATTTCCAGAGCCGCCTCATACGCTCTGCGGTAGTAATCCAGAATGGCCTGGCGAAGGCGATCTCCACGATCTGAAGCCTCCTGACCCGGCAGGCTTTGCAGTACATCGCGGGGTCGCAGATAAGGTACGGCACAAAGAAAACCAGCCACCTCGCCCTGCCGGTCAAGCAGTCTGACCACGCAGTCTGCCGGGTCGGCAGGCGCTCCGGGGAACACATGAATATGCAGTCGGCCCAGCACATCACGACTTTCTTCCAGCACCGATACCGAGTCATGGTTGCCCCCGGTTACCACCAGATTCACCAGCCCCGCATCCCGCAGCTGCAACAGGCAGCCATGATAGAGCTGCCGGGCTGCACTGGAAGGCGTACCCGTATCAAAAATATCACCGGCTACCACCAGGGTATCCACTGCCCGCTCTCCGATCAGCCTGACCAGATGGTCAAAGAAGGCACGGTGCTCAGCCTCGCGGGAGAATTTCATCAGGGAATGGCCGAGGTGCCAGTCAGAGGTATGCAACATTTTCATAGAACGATTTCCATCAACCGGTCAGATCACTTTGATAACACTTGCCCGTTGCCGGGGTTCTCAGGCGAAGGCAGGGAAGCGGCACAAACGACCCAGCCTTTTGGGGCAGTGAATATCGTAAGCCAGAATCCAGTAGCGCCTGCGCTCAGCCACTGATCTAACCTACGTAGTACAGAGGGCCATCCTGAGGGGGTTCGGCCTTGCCCAGACTGTAATAAAGCCCCCTCTCATCCAGGGGTGCGATGACGAAGCGGTCTGTATCCGGGTCTATGAGTGCCGTCATCCTGGCCAGCAATTCCTGCTTTTCCTGCGGGCTGAGAAAACACTCAAACACCGATTTCTGGCCGCCACCCGCATAGTCTTTGAGTGTTGCCAGGCAGCGACGCAGCCGTGAGGGTTGCGTAATATCATAAGCTGCCAGATACAACTGCCGACTCATGCGCCCACGGCCTTTTCTACTACGGCACGCACAGAGTGACCATCAATGGCATACAAGCCACTGCGCGCCCTGTCCCTGCTTTCTGCGCGAACCCGGTAACCCATGACCAGAACCAGCCGGCGCATCTCCAGTTCGCACTCCGTATGGTACGCATCCTCATCACGGTTACCTGCAGCGGCCGGAGCCAGCGTAAACATCAGTTTACCGGTTCTGCGGATACGCCGGCGAACCGGATAGAGCCTGTCACCCGAACTATGTTGCAGATAGAACAAGTCGCTGTAACGTGAAATAGTCTCTGACATATCCTAACCCTCTACCTGTAAAGATGCCTGCTGGCTTTCCAGCTCCGTATCATCCGGCCCACCGAGCCGGTTCTCCCAGTCAGCTGAATCAAGGTCCTCCTCCCCCTCTGGCCAGTCAACAAGTTCCTGATTGTCTGTACCGGAGTACACACCGGCATAGGCCCGGCCCTGTAAAACCGGAAACTCTTCGCTGTCTTCGTAAAACGCCTGATCTGCCATGTTCCTCACGCTCTGTTGTCTCAACACGAGAGGGATTGTGCCCGTTCAGAGTCCGCAAGGGTCAGACCAAAAATTTTTGGGTTTACGCTGGGGGATGGGATATTGACGGGCAAGCCTTTATGGCCGGTGTCGCAATAGTGTGCTTAGTGATACTATTGATAGTACTTTAAAGCGCATTTCAGACGCCGAGGTGGCCGTATGAGTACATTGACTGCTAATGAGCTGAAAACCAAGGGGGTATCCGCAGTGGAAGCCCGCTTAAAGGTGGATGAAGAAGTTATCATCTCCGTGAGAGGGCAAGATCGATATGTGGTAATGGCCATTGAAAAGTACGCCAAGCTGCGTGAATACGAATTGGCGGTCGCATTGCAGGAAGCCAGGGCTGACGTTGAGGCGGGGCGTTACACTACCGAAAGTGTGACGGATCACATGAAGCAGGTAGCTGATGAAGTATAGGCTCATTTACCCCCAGAGCTATGTCAGAAAAGCCAGGAAGTTCTTGCGAAAGCACCCGGAATTACGTAATCAATATCAGAAAACCCTGGAGCTACTGGAACTGAACCCGCACCATCCATCACTCAGACTCCATGGTCTTCAGGGCCGCTTAAGCGGTTTGTCTTCCGTGTCCATCAATATGAGTTACCGCATAACCCTTGAAATGGTTATACGAGATAATGACATCATCCTTGTGGATGTCGGTAACCATGACCAAGTGTACTAGCCGAACAATAAGTGACATGTCACTAGTCTCTACTGTGATGCCAACAGCTACACCATCGTTATCCTGGACGTCGACAACAAGCGTTTCCCTTGATACGTCGTGCGGACTGATTTCGTTAGGGTGAAACCCATCGCGAGGGGATAGTCAGGTTCTGAAGACCTTCCGTGCCGGGTACCTGACTCTTTATCAGAAATGGCAGGCCCGGAGCAATGGACTCTAAGCGGTCCTGCTGAGCCGAAGGCGCCATAACGGTTGGCATAGCCTCTGTAAGCGTAGGTGTCATCAGGCTGTTATCGAGCGTATCTGTCGACTGGTGAATGTTTTGGTCGATCTCAATGGGCGTGCCGCCTACGTACTGCGCTGAAATCGTGTCCATCTCTTCCTCATCCAGAGAACCAATGGCCAGTGCCTGGCCGCCGAACAAGACAATCACCGCTGTTAAAAACACTCTCATACCAAACTCCTTTTGCTGCATACAAATGCTACCACAGCGGAAAAAATGTCCTGTTTGTTTTTTGTTGCCGTACCAGTTCAGTTGGGGTCTGCCCGATATCGGTAACTGTCGTCTCAGATGTAAATGCGCACCAGTATCTCATGGCCTACTTGCCATCTCAGCCAGTTCGATTGCGGTTATCCTTTTGGCCATAGTGTTAATTCATCTAGTTGATATTTACCAGAGGTCACATTCATCAGAATCGTCACGGTTCCTCGCCGCAAGGTCTTAATCCCTTTTATATGAGGGAAACACTTCGAGCAACCAAAAGAGGGAAACACAATGGGCGTATATGTCTTAATCCCTTTTATATGAGGGAAACACTTCGAGAACGATCAATCAAGCATCTGGCTGGTCAGGGACAGTCTTAATCCCTTTTATATGAGGGAAACACTTCGAGCCAACACTGGTATTTTTACGACATCACAGAAGGTGTCTTAATCCCTTTTATATGAGGGAAACACTTCGAGAGCTGAACAGAACCATTTCTGGCCCTATTTGGGGTCTTAATCCCTTTTATATGAGGGAAACACTTCGAGCGATGGGCAGCGACCCATTAGAAATTCTCATGGCGTCTTAATCCCTTTTATATGAGGGAAACACTTCGAGGCTGAGGAGCTAGAATCATGTTTCCTAATATACGTCTTAATCCCTTTTATATGAGGGAAACACTTCGAGGCTATGGGTCTGGATACCCGCCTGACCCATGGTCTTAATCCCTTTTATATGAGGGAAACACTTCGAGAAAATGTACAAAAGCAACCCTAACCTGTATCGGGAAGTCTTAATCCCTTTTATATGAGGGAAACACTTCGAGGAAAAAGCGCCAGAAGTACCGGAAACT
>JAUIAZ010000281.1 GCA_030427465.1 Gammaproteobacteria bacterium
CGGTTTCGATGACATGGTGCCCATCAGTGTGAATGCCTGGCGCACCGGTGGCTCCAAAATGTTCATCCGGGAAGGTACCCAGGTGCGGCTCGAGGATCTGTTAAGAGGGATTGTCATCCAGTCAGGTAACGACGCCAGTGTGGCCGTTGCCGAGTACATCGCAGGCAGCGAAGATGCCTTCGCTTCCATCATGAACCAGCATGCCGCACGGCTGGGCATGCACAACACCAATTTCATGAACGCCACCGGCCTGCCGGACAACAACCACTACGCAACGGCCCGGGATCTGGCGCGTCTGGCCCAGGCCATCGTTTATGACTTTCCCGAGCAGTACAAGATTCACTCGGAACAGTACTTCGAGTACAACAATATCCGGCAGCCCAACCGCAACCTGCTGTTGTGGAGAGACAAATCCGTTGATGGCCTGAAAACCGGCCACACGGAAGAGGCGGGATACTGCCTGGTGGCTTCGGCTGTCCGGAACGACATGCGTCTGATCAGCGTGGTCATGGGAACACGTAGCGAGGAAGCCCGCGCGCAGGAAACCATGAAGCTTCTGAACTATGGCTTCCGCTATTTCGAGACCCACAAGCTCTATGATCTGGGGCAGGAACTGCTGCAGGCAGAAGTCTGGAGCGGAGAGCGGGATCAGGTGGCGGTGGGCACCAGCCGCGAAATCAAGCTGACCATTCCCAGAGGGCAGCGCAATGCCCTGCAGGCTCAGGTAGACCTTGAACCGATCATAAAAGGCCCCATAGTAAAGGGGCAGACACTCGGAGCCCTGCAAATCAGACTGAACGACGAAACCCTGGTCAATGATCCGGTGGTGGCTCTGGAAAATGTGGAAGAAGCCGGTTTTTTCAAGAGAATCTGGCATGAAATCGTTCTGTTCGTGAAGAGCTTGTTCGCCTGAGGAGGTGAGGATGTCCGAGCAACCGGAAGCCCCCCGCATCGAGTTTCCCTGTGATTATCCGATGAAAGTGATCGGCGCGGCCCTCGATGACATGGAGGATCGCGTTTTCGAGATCCTCTCTCGTCACGTAGAGACCGTTGATCGCAGTACCTTCGATCTGCGGCCCAGCCGGAACGGTCGCTTCGTTTCGCTACGCGTGGTTATCCGTGCGGAAGGCGAGGAACACATCCAGCGAATGTTCGCTGATCTCAAGACCCTGCCGGGCATTCAGATGGTGCTTTGAGCCACGATGCCGGGTTCTGTACCGCTCATAGTCCGGCACCTCGCCAGCCAACCCTATGAACCGGTCTGGCGTGCCATGCAGCGCTACACCCGGGAGCGTGATGAGCATTCCCCCGATGAGATCTGGATGCTGGAGCACCCGCCCGTGTTCACTCAGGGGCAGGCTGGCAAGGCGGAGCACGTGCTCTTCCCCGGCGACATACCCGTGGTACAGATCGATCGCGGCGGGCAGGTAACCTACCATGGTCCCGGGCAGCTCGTGGTCTATCCCTTGCTTGACCTGCGGCGCCATCAGCTCGGCGCACGTGCCCTGGTCAGTGCCATTGAACAAAGCCTGGTGGACTACCTCGCAGAGTGTTCGCTCGAGGCTTACCCCAGAAGTGATGCACCGGGCGTGTATATCGGAGACGACAAGATCGCTTCGATCGGGCTGCGGATCAGCCGGCACTGCTCCTATCATGGTCTGGCCCTGAACGTGGACCTGGACCTGCAGCCTTTTCAGCGCATCAATCCCTGTGGCTATGCCGGCCTTGAAATGACCCGTTTGCGGGATTTCGTGGAGGGGGTCACCGTGCCTGTGGCAGCAGAGAGCTGGCTGCCGCATTTTCTGAAGCATTTACAGCCGGGAGAAGTCCGGCACACAAAAGAACAGCGTACCTTTGACTGATCGGGTAAACTGTCAGCCTTTGATTCCTTTAACCCCGAGGATCCGATAGACGCATGAGCAGCGACACATCCAACGATTCCCGTCCCGCCGTCAAGCGGGTCGAAGCCGGCGTCAAACTGCGCGGCTACGACAAAGTCTCTCGCAATCCGGTCAAGGTCATCGCCACCGACCGCCCGGAGCGCAAACCAGACTGGATTCGGGTGCGTCTGTCATCTTCAGCCGCCGTGCAGGAAATCAAGCAGACATTGCGTAAACACAAGTTGCATACCGTCTGTGAGGAAGCGGCGTGCCCCAATCTGAGTGAATGCTTTGGTGGCGGTACGGCCACATTCATGATCATGGGGGACATCTGCACGCGTCGCTGCCCATTCTGTGATGTGGCCCATGGCCGGCCACTGGCGCTGGATACGGATGAACCCGGAAATCTGGCGGTGGCCATTGCCGAGATGCGACTGCGCTATGTAGTAATTACCTCCGTGGATCGGGATGACCTGCGCGATGGGGGGGCAGGTCACTTTGCGGCCTGTATAGAGGAAGCCAGAAAGCACAGCCCGGACCTGAAAATCGAGGTGCTGGTGCCGGATTTCAGAGGGCGTATGGAGATCGCGATTGAACGGCTCAGCCAGCAGCCACCCGATGTCTTTAACCACAATCTGGAAACGGTACCCCGTCTTTACCGCAAGGCACGGCCTGGTGCGGATTATGACTGGTCACTCAAGTTGCTCCAGGCTTTCCGTAAAGCATCTTCCGGTGTGCCTACCAAGAGTGGCCTGATGCTCGGGCTGGGTGAAACCATCGAGGAGGTCAGGGCTGTGATGCGAGATTTGCGGGCACATGATGTGGATATGCTCACCCTGGGTCAGTACCTGGCCCCCTCAAATGATCATCTGCCGGTTGAGCGTTTCGTCCACCCGGACGAGTTCGAGGCGCTGGCAGATTACGGTTACGAGATCGGCTTTACCCATGTGGCATCCGGTCCCCTGGTGCGCTCGTCCTATCATGCCGACAAACAGGCAGCAGGCGAACGCATCAGCTGAAGACAGTCTGGCAAACTGGCGCAGGCACAGGAACGTATAAGCAGTCAAAGGGAGTGATAATCAAGTGCCCGGCTCTGATCGGAAAAATACATCAGTAGAGCGCATCAAGACAGGCAGTTTCGAGCGTCGTCTGTCTCTCACCAAAGCCGGTTTGACAGCCGGTTCGCGGTTGGCCTCTTCCATGGCCCTGAACCTGTTCAGTGGCAAGGCCAAGCGTGAACAGCGGCGTCGTGATGCCCTGTCCAGAGAGGCGCGTTATCTCGTGGAACAACTGGGGCAGCTCAAGGGTAGCGTGGTAAAGATTGGTCAGGTCATGGCGCTGTATGGCGAGCATTTTCTGCCGATTGAGGTGACTGAGGCCCTGCATACCCTGGAAGACCGCACGACTGCGCTCGGCTGGTCCATCATTGGCCCGACTCTGGAAAAGGAACTGGGCAGTGAGCGGTTCCAGGAGCTGGATATCGAGCAGGAACCGATCGGAGCGGCCTCCCTGGGACAAGTGCATCGGGCGATTATCCGTCGTACCGGAGAGCAGATCTGCCTGAAGGTGCAGTATCCGGGTGTCGCGGATGCCATTGATTCCGATATCGAGGCCGTTGCCACCCTGCTCAAACTGACGCGCATGGTTCGCGTGGGGCCCGACTTTGAGGCCTGGCTGGATGAGGTGCGACACATGATGCACCGCGAGGTCGATTACAAACTCGAACTCGAAACCACCCGGCGCTTCGGGGAAATGCTGGAAGGGGATTCACGTTTTATTGTACCTGGCGTGTACCCCGAATATTCCAACGGGCGGGTCATGGCGACATCCTACGAGAAGGGGGTCTCAATCAGTGATCGCAGTGTTCTGGGCTTGCCACAAGCTGCGCGTAACCGACTGGCAATCGCGGCACTTGAGCTCTTCCTGCATGAACTTTTTGACTGGGCCGAACTGCAGACCGACCCTAATTTCGGCAATTACCGGGTGCGTATCGAAGGGGAGCAGGTGCGACTGGTCTTGCTCGATTTCGGCGCTGTGCAGGCGTATCCGGAAGCCTTCATCCAGCCGGTCTGTGGCATGATCCGCGCGGCTTACGAGCAGGATCGCAAAACCATGATTCACCATGCGGTTCAGCTGCACTTCATGCGCTACGAGTGGCCGCAGACGGTGCTCGATGAGTTTGCCGATGTCTGTATCGCCGTTTTGGAGCCTCTGACCGAGCATGTGGCCGAGATAGCGCCACCGCATGCACTGAACCCTGAAGGGCAATACCGCTGGAAGTACAGTGACCTGCCAACCCGCATTGCCCGTCGGGCCGCGCGTTCGGCTTTCAACCGCTACTTCCAGATTCCACCCAAGGAGTTCGTTTTCCTCAACCGCAAGCTGGTAGGCGTCTATACTTTCATTTCCGTACTGGATGCCGAGTTTAATGGTGCCCCCATTCTGAAGCCTTTCCTGTATCGGGACAGCGGGGCCCCCGGAGGACAACCCGCTTCTTGATCTAAAGGGCTTTGTTCAGCGTCGGTTTTCAGCCAAAATAGGGGTTTTCCCTAAAAACAAGGCAGGACGTAGGACATGTCAGATCACAAGCGGCGTTATTCCAGCGAAGTCGTAGACGGCGTTGGCAAGGCAGCCAGCCGCGCGATGTTGCGCGCAACCGGGTTCACCGATGAAGATTTCAAGAAACCCCAGATCGGGGTTGCTTCCACCTGGAGCCGGGTGACGCCCTGTAACATGCACATCAATGTACTCGCCGATGAAGCCGCTGCGGGCGTTGATGGCAGCGGCGGCAAAGGCGTGATCTTCAATACCATCACGATTTCAGACGGTATTGCCAACGGTACGGAAGGCATGAAGTACTCGCTGGTGTCTCGCGAAGTGATTGCCGATTCGAT
>JAUIAZ010000282.1 GCA_030427465.1 Gammaproteobacteria bacterium
AGCTTTTTCTCAAGCTTTTCCGCAATGCGGGCTGCGCGCTCCTGACGCCGGCTCTGCTGTGCACTGAGAAGCGCCTTCATACCGGCATCTTCCCAGTCAAAGTCGTAAGCCAGCACATGAATGTTTACTTTTCGCCACTGACAGGAAAGCTCGACACCGGGAATCAACCTCAGGCCTTCTGGTAACGCCTTCCTCACGCGAGCTGCGCCTGCCAGGGTATCGTGATCGGTGAGGGAAAGCGTTTCAATGTTACGCTCTCTGGCCAACATCATCAGTGCCTCAGGCGTCAGCTCGCCATCACTGGCATTGGAGTGACAATGAAAATCCGCCTTGTGCGCTGTTAACTGCATAAAAAAACCTGTGTCCGAAGCCGCATGACAGTACTTTTCGAGAAGAAAAGGGTTTGCTACCATTGCCGGATAATCATAACACGCAAGGACACACATGTATTACGTCATCTTCGCCGAAGACGTACCCGACAGCCTGGAAAAGCGTCTGTCCGCCCGCCCCAAACACCTTGAACGACTGACCCAGCTTCAGAACGAAGGACGACTCCTGGTGGCAGGGCCAATGCCGAATATAGACAGCAATGACCCAGGCCGGGCAGGCTTCTATGGCAGTACGATCATTGCAGAATTTGATTCGCTGCAGGCGGCGGAGGCATGGGCAAAGTCGGACCCGTATGTCGACGCGGGTGTTTACCGTAACGTGACCGTCAAACCTTTCAAAAAAGTCTTGCCCTGAACCCTGAACTTCTCAAGTGGTCGGCAACCAAGGAACCTGAATGAAAAAACTCTCTCTGCTGATAACCCTTTGTGCTGTGAGTCTTACCTCCATGGCCCAGACCCGCTATATCGACGACACACTCTTTGCCCCGCTCCGCAGTGGTCAGGGCCTGGAATACCGGATAGTTCACAAGGGCCTGCGTAGCGGGACAAAAGTAGAGGTGCTGGAACAGGATTCCGCCAGCGGCTACAGCCAGATACGCACAGAAAGTGGTCTGGAAGGCTGGTTGCCGACTCGCTATCTGATCGATGAGCCGATTGCACGGGATAAATTGAATAAACTAAGCGCTGAACATTCTTCTCTCCTGGAGCGGTTTAACACGCTGAAAGCTGAGAATGATCAGTTGAAGACACTGAGCGATCGCCTGCAGGGCGAATTGCAACAAACCAAAGGCTCTCTGGACAGCACCCAGGATGAACTGACTGATATCCGCCGGATCTCCCAGAACGCACTGCAACTGGATACAACCAACCGGGAATTGAGAGAAACCAACGAGCAGCTGAAAAGCGAGGTAGATGTCTTGACCTCAGAAAACCTGCGCCTGAAGGACAAGAACGAACAGGATACCATGCTACTGAGTGCTGGCCTGGTTTTACTGGGTGTGATCATCGCACTGGTGATTCCCATGTTCAAAAAAGACCGCAGCAATAGCTGGTAATTAAAACATTTCCGGCTATAACTAAACTTAGACCGGCACAATATGTAGTGCAGAAACAGCAAATAGAACACAAAATAGTCTACATAATATGATTTTTATAACGAATTCGTTTTGACCCGTGAATAAATTATGAGCAAGAATATGGATGAAGAACAACAAAACAGCGAGGCAAAGATGAATCTGACCACAATGCGAGATTACAGCGAAAAACGAGATTTTATCCGCATGAAAATTGATGCGGAGATGGTACTCAAGTCAGATGACCAGCAGTTAACTGGCCGATGCAAAGACTTGAGTGGAACGGGAATGTCTATAGAGCTGGATGAAGCGGTTGTCGTTGGCAAGGAGTATTATACATCCCTGCCTTCCAATAATCCGGCTTTCCCTTCATTCGATACCGCTGTCAAAGTGCTTCGCTGTGAGGAACTGCCTTCTGGCAAATATCTGGTCGGAGTCGAAATCGTCTCAGTAGCGAACTGAGTCGTAAACTGACGGAGAGGCAAAAAAAACGCGGCTTAAGCCGCGTTTTTATCGTATTCGCAGGCACTCACAGCTTCGTTTCTGACACGATGACGCCATTGTTGTCTGCGTAAACAAACTGGCCTGGTTTGAAAGTCACTCCGCCAAAGGTAATGTCGACGTTCTTGTCACCAATACCGCGTTTGTCTGTCTTGCGCGGGTGTGTCGCCAGCGCCTGAACACCCAGATCAGTTTCAGCAATCACGTCTACATCCCGGATACAGCCGTAGATGATGATTCCTTCCCAGCCATTCTTGGCTGCCTTTTCTGCCAGCATGTCGCCCAGCAATGCGGCCCGCATGGAGCCGCCGCCGTCAACTACCATTACCTTGCCCTGCCCGGGCTCATCCACGAGCTGTTTAACGACCGAATTGTCCTCAAAGCATTTGACCGTAACGATTTCACCGCCAAAGCTTTCCCTGCCACCAAAATTGCCGAACATGGGCTCAACAACCTGCACCTCTGGGTGCTCATCACAAAGATCCGGCGTTACATATGTCATCAGAATTCCTCACTCAGAAAAATCAGTTCAATCTGCTTTACTATCAGTATTCTCAAATCGAGCAAACGACATCTCAGGCAAGTGCCGGTGCCCGCTCACGATTATGACCTCGCAACCATAACAGCATCGCACTTCTGATGGCCTGAAAGGTTTGCGGGTTTTGCCAAATCTCATCGAAGGACTGGCACTGAATCGACAAGCGTCTTTTTCGCCCACTCCATCGCTCCAGCAGCTGGCCACTGAACCGCTGACTGGGCTGTTCCTGCTCGAGATCGAGCATGCACAAAGGGGGCACAGTAAGCTCTTCCGGCAAGCGAAGAACACTCCTTGCAATGCCGTAGAGGTCAGCGGACAGAACACTTAGTGGTTCTGGCTCGGCATAGGGATCCAGCGCCCGGGGCAAAGGGGCAACGCCCTTGCGCTTCGCCGCCAGGCGGGACCAAAACGAGAGGCGGTGGTTCCGCCAGCTACATCCAGGATCATCCAGACCAATCAGAACCAGTGAGCTAACTCTTTCTGCATCCAACCTGGATTCTGCCAGTGCCTGCAACAAAGCCCACGCGCCAATACCCTGCCCCACCCAGACCAGAGAGCGATTGCTTCTCCGTCCTTTCAGAAAACGGTCAATGGCAGGCAAGTCTGTGTTGGCATAATCACTCAGCTGGTTCTTCCGATACCCCTGATTACTGGGCGAAAGACCATGCCCACGCATCTCGGGCATCCAGACTTCATAGCCGGCCTCGACCAGTTCGTGCGCAAGCCCTTTGGCACCATCCCGATACCATTGCCCCCGGTTGGCAAACTGACCATGCAGCAACACAACTTGCTGCTCACCAGCCGCTTCGGGTTTATGTAAATGCGTCACTGCCAGCCGCAGACTGGGATCAGCCTGCGGTGAGGGCATGAGCTGAAATACGTCTTCAGCGTATCCCGCAGCCGTGAGCTCTGCGGAAAGCAACTGAGACTTCATTCAGGCATGCTTCTCTGCAAGGAAGAACCAGGTATCAAGCACACTGTCCGGGTTGAGTGAAACTGTGTCAATCCCCTGTTCCATCAGCCACTTGGCCAGATCCGGGTGATCCGAAGGACCCTGCCCGCAGATACCAATGTACTTGTTTGCCGCCTTACAGGCCTGAATGGCCTTGGACAGCAGGACTCTTACCGCATCGTTCCGCTCATCAAAGAGGTGGGCGATGATACCGGAATCCCTGTCCAGACCCAGCGTCAGCTGGGTAAGGTCGTTGGAGCCAATAGAGAAACCGTCGAAGTACTCCAGGAACTCTTCTGCCAGAAGAGCGTTGGCCGGAAGCTCACACATCATGATCAGTCGCAGCCCGTTCTCTCCACGCTTGAGGCCATTGGCCTCCAGCAACTCGACCACCTGACGGGCTTCACCGACGGTGCGTACGAAAGGCACCATGATCTCGACATTGGTCAGGCCCATTTCATTCCGTACTTTCTTAAGCGCCCGGCACTCAAGCTCAAAGCAGTCCCGGAAGCTATCTGAAATGTAGCGGGATGCCCCCCGGAAGCCCAGCATCGGGTTTTCTTCTTCCGGCTCATACAGCGTGCCACCAATCAGGTTGGCATATTCGTTGGACTTGAAATCGGACAGACGAACAATGACTTTCTTCGGTGCGAAGGCTGCACCGAGGGTAGCAATCCCTTCAACCAGTTTTTCGATGTAGAAGTCAACCGGAGAGGCATAACCACTGACGCGCTTTTCCACAACCTGCTTCACATCGCGAGGCAGACTGTCAAAGTTCAGCAGGGCTTTCGGGTGAACCCCGATCATCCGGTTGATGATAAACTCAAGCCGTGCAAGCCCCACCCCTTCATTCGGCAATGACTGAAAGTCAAAAGCCCGATCGGGGTTACCCACGTTCATCATGATCTTGAAAGGCAGGTCCGGCATTGATTCCACGCTGTTCTCACGCAGTTCAAAATCCAGCAGCCCCTCATAAATCAGCCCGGTATCCCCTTCGGCACAGGAAACCGTTACTTCTACACCATCCTTCAGGATATCCGTGGCATCACCACAACCCACAACCGCCGGAATGCCCAGTTCGCGGGCAATGATCGCAGCATGACAGGTACGCCCGCCACGGTCAGTCACAATGGCTGAAGCGCGCTTCATCACAGGCTCCCAGTCCGGATCAGTCATGTCTGTGACGAGGATGTCACCCGCTTTGACCTTGTCCATTTCATGAATGCTGTCTACAACGCGAACTGCACCGCTTCCGATCTTCTGGCCGATACTGCGCCCCTCACAAATCACTTTGCCAGTTTCCTTGAGGATATAACGCT
>JAUIAZ010000019.1 GCA_030427465.1 Gammaproteobacteria bacterium
GCTTATGTCCCGAAAACCAAAGAAGTAGACGGTATCCTCGTCCTCGCCATCGATTTTCACCGGTACCACGTTCACTTCTACCGGCACCGGCGACTGATCCAGCGCGGTCAGCACCGACTCAAACGGCTTGCTGCTCAAGGCCAGCCTTTCGTCTGCCAGCATTTCGGAGACACGCTTTCGGGTGGATGTGTCCAGGAAATCAAAGAGCTTGCGGTTAAGTACCTGGTTTGCAGACTGAGCCACCTTGTGGCTGAAAGAGCGGTTGGCATAAAGGATATCTCCATCCGCTGTGACCAGAGCGTTGCCATCAGAGTTCAGATCACTGATGGCCTTGAAACGGCTCAGCTGACCCTGCGCCCTGCGCAGATTATCGATATCTATCAGTGTCAGCAGAACACCGGCTGGTTCGCGGGTATCTGCTGTTCGGTAGGGCAGAATCCGCAGAATAAAAGCGGTACCGTTCTTATCCCGGGTTTCTTCCTCAAGCTCCGCGCCGGTGCTCAGGACCTGTTCCAGCTTTACCACAAGATCCGGCGTCTGCAGGGTATGCGAGAAGCCTTCTATGGAGCGCCCGATATCCTGCGGCAACAGATGGAAAAGACGCGCAAATTCAGGCGTATAGCGACGAATACACAAATCTGTATCGAGGAAGATAACCCCGACTCGTGTGGTGGCCAGAAGGTTATCCATATCTTCATTGGCCTGAACCAGTTCAGCTATCTTGCGTTGGTGCTCGTAGTTAACGGTATACAGTTCTTCATTGACCGATTGCAGCTCTTCGTTGGTGCTTTGCAGTTCCTCGTTCGAAGCCACCAACTCTTCGTTGGAAGCCTGCATTTCTTCGTTGGCGGTTTCAAGTTCCTCAATGGTGGCCTGCAGGTTTTCCTGAGTGAAACGCAGTTCGGTTTCCAGGGTGTCAATGTGTTCACGTGTCAGCGAATCCAGATTGACCGAGTGATCTTCTGCTTCGATACCACCCGATTTTTGTTCCAGCATTTTCAGGAAGAAATAATTGCTGCGCGTTCTCGCATCGTAGATCGGCTGAATGGATACATGGTGACTGAAGGAGTTCCCATCATTATCCGGCAGGCGGATACCGGTATAGTGAACCGGTTCCTCTTTCTGGGCAGCATGGTTAAGCGCCGCTGCGAAGGCTGTCTTTGCCTCCGGTGCAACCAGGTTAAGGAACTGGTTGCTGGGACGCCCCGCACGAATCCTCAGGAACTTTTCGGCACCTCCGAATACATGCACGATGGTGAAGTGCTCATCCAGCAGAACCGAAGGGGGGATATACTGCTCCATCAGCCGTTCATAGATTCCTCCCAGACCTTTCTCCCGGCTGATGGCTATTTCCGGCCGGGTTCCGGCAGAAGAGCCTGTGCTGGCGAACTGCCGCTCGATCATTCCTGAAGAAAAGTGGGAAGCGACCGGCAAACGCACATTGCGTTTTTTGGAATAAAGACGATGACGCCCGTGCAATTCCGAGAATTCACTCGCCAGATCGCCGATGGTTTCGCTGGAACCCAGCATCAGGGTGCCACCGACATTCAGGCTGAAATGAAACAGGCTGATAATTTTCTTCTGCACATTCGGCTGCAGGTAGATCAGCAGATTGCGGCAGCTGATCAGATCCATCCGGGTGAACGGCGCATCCGTGATCACGTTGTGCTGCGCAAAAGAAATGACGTTGCGCAACTCTGAATTGACCGAATAGTCCCCCTCCTTGGACCGGGTAAAATAACGATCCTTCCGGGACTGGGAAACATTGGCCAGAGCCTCTTCACTGTAAATGCCCTGCCCGGCAGCTTTTATTGAACGCTGATGCACATCGGTGGCAAATATCTTGACGTTGAAAGGTCGCTTCAGCGTGCTCAGGTGCTCATGTAACAGAATGGCAAAGGAGTACGGTTCTTCCCCGGTTGCACTGGCGGTCACCCACACGCGGATGGTTTCATCCGCCTTTTTCTGCGAAACAATCCGGGGGATGACCTGCGTTTCGAGATAGTCGAATGCTTCCTTGTCACGAAAAAAGCGGGTAACGCCGATCAACAGATCCTGATAGAGCACATCCAGTTCTTCCGGGTCGCCTGAGGCAAAGACAATGTAGTCTTCCAGGTCTGCATACTGCTTCAGCAGCATGCGACGCTTCACCCGGCGGCCAATGGTGCTGCCCTTGTAGAGGCTGAAGTCTATCTTGTAAGCGCTTTTCAGCGCCTCAAACAGCCCCTGCATGTCCCCATCTTCGGGGCCCAGATCCTGCTCAACCAGCGCCTCTGGCGTGAGCCCTTCGCTGACATATTTGCAGAGCATCGCGGGCATGGCTGCAGGCGCTGCGACCACGTTGACCAGCCCCGTAGCGATTGCCGCGAGCGGCATACCATCAAAGCCAGCGGTGTCTTCGCTCTGGACCATCACCAGGCCGCCTGCTGCAGCAATATGTTCGACACCTTTGGCACCGTCAGAGCCGGTTCCGGACAATACAATGCCCACGGCATGCCGACCGATATCTACCGCCAGGGAGCGGAAGAACTCATCTATCGGCAAGGTGACACTGCTGCCCGTCTCCTTGTCAGTCAGCAGCAGACGGTTTCCGGAAATCGCCATCATCTTTTTCGGCGGAATGAGGTAAATATTGTTGGGCTGAACTTCCACCCCATTCTCAACCCGGTGTATCGCCATACGTGTCTTGCGAGAGAGCAACTGCTCCATCTGGCTCTTGAAATCCGGGGACAAATGCTGAATCAACACAAAGGCCATGCCGGTATCGGGCGGCATGTTCTGGAAAAACTGCTCAATGGGTTCCAGCCCCCCGGCTGAAGCTCCAAGCGCTACAATATGAAAACAGGGACTATCGATACTTCCATCGTTCTTCTGCTTGCCTTCGACTGAACAACAGTCCTCATTGCTCATGAAACTTCCAGTGTTCACTTTTCAGATGGGGCGAGTCTACGACGACCCAGGAGAGGAATCTCCCGAGTATAACCAGTAGACACACTGAGTCAAAGCCGGGAAGGGGTGTACTGCGTCAGCGGTTCAGGTCGGTGCAGGTAATAGCCCTGGACGTGGTCTACATCCAGCTTGGTCAATGCATCCAGTGTGCTCTGGTCTTCCACAAACTCGGCTACCACCGACAAGCCCATGGCATGGGCAATCTCTGCTATGGATTTGACCATCGCAAGATCAAAGCGGTCAGTTGCAATATCCCTTACAAAGGCTCCGTCCACCTTGAGGCTACTCACCGGCAGATGCTTCAGATGGTTATAGGAAGAAAACCCACTGCCAAAGTCATCCAGCGAAAAGTGCACCCCTTTACCCCGCAGCCCTTTGATAAACTGGGCCGTATCCTGCAGGTTGGCAATCGCCGAATGCTCGGTGATCTCAAAGCACAGGCGTACCGTCGGCAAAGGGGCTTTATCCAGCATCGTGACAATGCGCTTTGCTGCCGAACGGTTGCCGATGGTCTGCCCGCTCAGATTGATATTGACCTGCTGAATACCCGCCATGCGTTCAGGAGACTCCCTCAACCACTTCAGGGTATTCTCAACCACCCAGCAATCAATTTCGGCAATGAAATTGTAGCGCTCAGCCACCGGCAGAAACCGCCCCGGCGGAACGATCACGCCGTCCTGCCTGAGCCGGAGCAGAATCTCGATGCGATCTCCTTCCTGCCGGACACTCTCCCGGCAAGGCAGTATTTTCTGGAAATACAGCTCAAAAAGCCCGTCTCTTGCGGCCTCCTTGACGGTACTGACCAATTCCATTTCAGTACGTCGCTGGCTCAGTTCATCCTGGTTCTCGCGGTGTACGATCACCCGGTCGCGGCCCTGCTCCTTGGCTGCATAGCAGGCGATGTCAGCCATACTCGTGATCTGGTCTATCGATTCAAAATCAGGCCGGATCGCCACAACGCCGATGCTGGTACCGACCCGGAACACCTTGTTGTTCCAGTTAAAGCGGAATTCACTGACATCCTGCCGGATCGACTCGGCAATCACTTGTGCCTGCGACAGGTCACAGTGCTCGAGGAGGATGCCGAATTCATCCCCCCCAAGCCTGGCGAGCGCGTCGCGACTGCGAAGGTGACGCTTGAAAACGGCACTGAGTTGTTTGAGGAGGTTGTCCCCGGCGCGGTGCCCACAGGTATCATTCACCACCTTGAACTGGTCAAGATCAATGAACACAAAGGCATGCTGTGTGCGGCCCTCCCGGGATTGAGCCAGCGCTCTCTTCAGGCGATTTTCCATCTCGCTGCGGTTGATCAGTCCGGTCAGAGAATCATGGGTTGCCAGGTAATTCAGCCGTTCTTCACTGCGCTTGCGATCGGTCACATCCACCAGCGAGCCCTCGATCACGGTCTCGCCGGACTCATTATCGCTGAGAATGCGCGCAAAAATGGCTGCCCAGAACTCGCTGCCATCCAGACGCCTGCAACGTGCTTCATAGCCGAATACATGCCCCTGTCTTTTCATTTCCCGGTAGAGATTCCGGCGCGCAGAGTCTTCCGCGGGTACCCGGTTGATTAGTGACGTTGCCTGAGCCATCAGCGCCCGCTCATCTATGGCCCCCATCAGTCGCACAAAAGCGGGGTTTGCACTGAGCAGTTCACCCGCCAGGTTGATGCGGAACATGCCTTCCAGTGCGTTCTCATATAACAGGCGATATTTGTCGAGGCTGACGATGGAATTCTGCTGTGCGATTTCCTTGTCGCTGCGCTCCCGGTTGACACGGTCAGCCAGAGCGAAGGACAACAGGGCAACCACGGAAACCGCACCGAAATGAATGGTGTGCTCGGTGAAAAAACTCCGGGGCAACCAGCCGAACTTGCTCAGAACAAAGATCGTTGCCGAGACGACGAATGACGTGAATGCCAGCACGAAAAAACTGGCGGCTTTGTCGCGGGTGCTATACAGCATCAGGCTGGCGACGTAGGCGGTGACTGGCACCAGAACAACATTAATGGCTGTAATGACTATCATGACCCGGTAAGGCAGCAGGAAAGCGGCAAGCAGAAAGATCGAGCACAGCACGACTTCCAGTTTCAGCCAACGGGCAAAGCGCGGAGCCGCCTCCTCGAGAGCCAGAAAGCGGATAGAAAACAGCCCGAGCGCCCCAAGCGCCAGATTGGCCGAGAAAACCAGAGCTCTGTCATTCCAGAAAAGCGAGTCCGGCCAGAGGTAGGCAAAAGCCGTGGCAGACAGAATGCCCTCTACGGCCGCGTATCCCAGCAGACAGATGGCAAAGTAAAGGTAGGCGATATCGCGCAGGGCAAAATACAGGAAGGTATTATAAGCCACCATGATCAGGATCATGCCGATCAGCAGCCCCATAATCATCGACTCAGTGTATTTGGCCCCGACGAACTGATCACTGCCCCACAATATCAGGGGCACCTGCATGGAACTGGTGGTCTTTACGGTCATCAGCACTGTGTATTCTGCACCAGGTCGCACCTGCAGCGGGATGGCAAAGTTAGGGTATTGCACCAATCGCTCTGAGAAAGGCTGGCGGTCCCCGAAGCGGCCTTTCGCAATCACCTGATTACCCTCCCGCAGGGTGTAGACCAGATCATCCAGCAAACCATAGCCAACTTCCAGGTAAGTGCTTTGCGGCACTTCCCCGGTATAACGGAACCGGGCAACGAGCCAGTAACGGTCGCGGATAAACCCGCGGTTAAGGTACTCGGACTCCAGCTTCTGCCAGGACAGGTCATCGGGCGACTCGGGCCATGGCGCATCGTGCGCCTGTGCCGCGATTCTCAGACATTCGGCAAACACCTGGCCGCCGCGACTGTCCAGGCGGCTATAGGCGCAAACCGGCAGATCCGCCGGAACCAGCTGCGCTGACAGCACCTGGCCAGTAGTCTCCGCACGCGCAAGCCCGGACGCGAACAGAAAGCAGATCATCCCGAAGCACACAAGTTGGTGACATCTGTTCCACAGGCAGGCTGTCCGGCGCACAAAGTGCCAGTAAGGGAAAAAGTGATCGTCAGTATCAGTGCAGAAAGCGCGCAAGCAGTATCCCGGGGCGGTCAGCGGATGACAAAAACTTTACAGGCATCCCCATCAGTATAGGACGGATTCCCCCGGTTGAAAGGTGGGTCTGCCAGCTCAGACGGTTGAGTCTGAACTTATCCCGGTTTCAGACGCTTCCGGCAGCTCCAGCTCGGCTCTGGCGGTGAATGCTTCCGGCAGCTCTGATTTGACGGCAACGCCGAGTTCCTTGAACTCGAGCGCCTGCTTCAGCAGGTTGCCTTTGCCCTGGCTGAGCTGGTTACAGGCCTTGCGCCAGCTGTCGTGGGCTTTTTCTATCTGGCCGCCCACAGTTGTCATGGTATCCAGGAACACGCGCAGTTTCTCGTAAACCTTGGCAGCCTTGTCCGCCAGCTCGGCACTTGAGCGGCTCTGGGCTTCAAAACGCCACAACTGACGCACGATGTTCAGGCTGGTCAGTAAAGTCGTAGGGGTTGCGACCAGAACATCCCGCTGTAGCGCCCGCTGGAACAGCTCTTCATCCGCCTTGAGAGCCTCCACAAACGCCGATTCTATGGGCACAAACATGAAGACAATCTCGGGAGAGCGCAGCCCTGGCAAGTCAAAGTAGCGTTTGGAGGAAAGTTCCTGAATGCGACTGCTGAGTGCGGCCACATGCTCTTTCAGTTTGAGCGCTCGCTGGCTTTCATCTTCCGCATTCACATAATCCTGATAGGCATTCAGTGACACTTTGGCATCAATCACCAGGTGCCGGTTCTGGGGCAGGTTGACGATGACATCCGGGCGACGTTTGCCATCCTCGGTATCAAAACTGACTTCCCGGTGGTAATCCTGCCCCAACTGCAAGCCGGAACGGTCGAGCACATTTTCCAGCATGAGCTCCCCCCAATTACCCTGGACTTTTTTCTGTCCACGCAGGGCGGTACTGAGTTCATGGGCTTCCTGGGTCATTTGCTGGTTCAGGTTCTTGAGCTGTTGCAGTTCGGCGCTGAGATCCGCTTTCTGTTTCAACTCACGATGGTGAATGTCCTCCACCCGCGTTTTGAAGTCGCCCAATTGCTCACGAAAGGGTTTGAGCATCAGATCCAGCGATTGACGACTCTGCTCACTGAAGGCCTTGCCCTTGGCTTCAAAGATCTGGTTGGAAAGGTTTTCGAACTCCTGACGCAATTGCTCGCGGTTTTCCTGCAGCTGTCGTAACTGTTCCGCAACCTGCTTCTCACGCTCGAGTGAACGCGACTCCAGGCTTTCCTGCTGCAGACGAACCGTCTCCCACTGACTCCGCCATTTTTCGGTCTCCTCGCGCGCCAGCTGAAGCTCTTCTTTCAGACTCCGCTGCTGGTCCTGAAGCCCCTGCATCTGCTGCGTATGGAAGGCCTGCGCCTGCTCCAGTTCCCGCCGCGCGAAAGCCAGTTTCATCTCCCGGTCCTGCTGCTCCCTCTCCTGTGTCGCAAGCCACTCCTGCCGGGCAGCTTCGTAGCCTTGCTCGGCCTCTGCCTGCTGCTTCAGCCACTCCTGCTCTAACTGTCTCCTCTCACGATTGGCACGCATCTGACTGAACAACAGCCCCAGGGCAAAGGCCAGCAGTACCAATGCTGAAAGCAGCCAGACCGCATGGTCGCGCCATAATTCAGTCCAGAGAGTGAGTAATTGTTGCATAGGAAAGAGATCGCTCCAGTATTCACGGTGTTACCCCATACTAAGCGATTCGATACTGGATGGGTAGACAGTGCCCAAACGCCGCAGAAGGATTCGGCATCAGGCACTGACCGAGATCAGAAATTGGCCGTGACGAAGAGCCAGACTTTATCGGTGTCAACCTTGCCGCCATCTTTCGCGGAATAAGCCGCGTATTTGATACCGCCAACATAGTGATCGGCAAATGGACGGGTGTAGACCGCATCGATTTCAGAGCCTAAATCATCCACGCCGCCGCTGGATTCTTCCGCACTGAAGTCGTGATAGACCACCATCCATTTTCCGCCAGCCAGAGCCCCGGATACGCTCAGACTCAGGTCTTCCAGACCCTGTGCCGGAGTTGCCAGAAACTGGTCCGCCCAACCATTGAAAGCATGCCAGGTTGTAGTAGTTGGCTTCATTATCGGAGGGTTCGGCTTCCTGAGTGGCGAATTCGAGCGTATAGAGCAGTTTGATCTGATCGAGGTCAGAACTGCCTGCATAGCGAATACCATAGGTGTCCAGCTCGGCATCCGTATCATCCACTTCCAGCAGATAAGCATAAGCGGTCAGTTTGCCAGGGCCGAGTGCATAAGACGCATTCAGCAGGTGGTCTTTTGAGTCCACATCGGCTTCTTCCGCAACGATACGATTGCGCTTGGTAACATAGGCGTAGTTAACCGTCAGCCCTTCTACAGGGGTCAGCGCGGCACTGAGCGCATCAAAAGTCTGACGGTCCTGACGCCAGCCGACATGGCCGATAAAGCGCTGGTTGTCATACGCAATCACCTGACGGCCATACTTGATAGTACCCCAGTCGGCGCCGTACTGGACAAAAGCCTGATCGACTTCAGTTACTTCGGGATCAGCAATGACGGAACTGCCGGGATTGGAGCCAACCAGATCATTGTAATCGTCCACTCCCAGCACTTTACGCACATCTTCGAAGCCCAATACTGCAGAGAAACGCTTGTAGCTATCAGTGCTGTAGGTCAGTCGTGTGCGCAGGGTCAGTGCTTCAGCATCATCGAGCGCATTATCCTGGTCCACATCTTCATAACGCAGGTTCATGTTCAGGTTAACTTTTCCACCCTTGATGGCTTCCGCCACGCTGCCCGCTTCTGCCCACGTCAGACTGGAGGCCATTGCCACTGGCAGACTCCCAGCTACGGCGAGGGCCAGCTTCAGTGGCTTCCACGGGGTCATCGTACGTCGTTTCATTCTCTTTCCTCTCATGGTTAATTCAGTGGCATCCTCACACCGCGCTTTTTTTGCAGGCATAAAAAAAGCCCATAATCACGACGAATCGCGACTATGAGCTTCTTTGCCCTTACCCACCTGAGGTGGTTGTGTTTATCTGGCTTCTACCAAGCACAAAATGCGCAAAAGCACTGTCTTCTTATACATTTCAGTCACTTACCTGTCACAATACTTTCACACTCACGGCTTCCCACCGGCAAGCGTCCTGAATATCGCACCATTACGGAACACCTGTCGTCCGAGCGGTGCCTTTTGGGCGCAGGCTGCGGCATAATCCTTTCTTACTTTTGCCGGAGGAAAACAGCATGCGCATCGTTATCACCGGAGCCAACCGGGGAATCGGTCTGGCCCTGTCACAGCAGTACCATCAGTCAGGTCATGAGGTCATTGCTTTGTGCCGCCGGGAATCAGAGGCTCTGAGAGCGCTCGGTGTGGAAGTTCATACCGGGGTCGACACGGCCTCGGAGAATTGCGCCAATCAGGCCCGGGAGGCACTCGGAGATCGCAGCATCGATGTTCTCATCAACAATGCCGGCATTCTGAGAAATGAGCAGCTTGGCACTCTGGATTTCGGGCAGATCAGTGAACAGTTCCAGGTGAACACGCTGGGGCCCCTCAGGATCTCTGAAGCGCTGCTACCCCTGATGTCTGCAGGCAGCCGCCTCGTCTTCATCACCAGCCGGATGGGTTCCATTGCTGACAACACAAGCGGCGGACGCTATGGATACCGGATGTCCAAGTGTGCCCTGAACATCGCTGCCGTTTCCCTGGCCAGGGATCTGACTGACCGGGAAATCGCTGTTGCCATTCTGCACCCCGGCCTGGTTGGTACCGAAATGATTGGCGGCCAGGGCGATGTCACGCCCGATGAAGCGGCGCAGCGACTGATTCAGCGCATCTCGGAAACCAGCCCCGAGCTGTCCGGCGTTTTCCGACATGCAAATGGTGAGACTCTACCCTGGTAGGAAGAGGCCGGGCCCTGGCTGACAGAAGCATGGCCCGGCCAGGACAACGGGCTGATCGATGGTTAGCGTCCGATCAGCCAGTTGCCTTGCTGCCCGAGATAAGGCTTGTAAATCTTGTGAATATCCCCCCGCTGATACAGGGTCCGCAGGCCATCGGCCAGTTGCCTGGCGGTTTCTGCCGGCAGGCTTTTATGGCAGGCCATTTCCCGGAGTGTGGTCAGAAATACCTTTTCCTGCACCACCTCTGAAAGCCCCTGTTCACGTATCAACAGCGAGGCAGCCAGGGTATCACTGGCCCAGAGGGCATTCCGCCCCAACTGCAGCTTTTTCAGAACCAGATCATTGCGGGGAGCAAGGTCAACTTCAAACCCCATGACTTCCAGATACTCGGCGGCCGCACTTCCCAACGCCGCCCCGATATGAAGACCCTTGAGATCATCCAGACTGCGAATCTGCCGATCGGTCTGGCGGAGACGATATATCGCATGCCGGGTAATCAGAAAGGGGCCGATCCAGGTCAGTCGGGCTTCGCGTTCCTGACTCCGTTCCAGTGCGATCACACAGGCACCAGGTTGAGTCGCTGCGAAACTGAACGCCCGCTTGGGCGGTACAAAGACAAACTCGTGGTCGATTTCCACTTCCGAGAAAAGAGCTCGCGCCACATCAATGGCCAGCCCCTCCGGTGGCTGGCCCGGCGATTCCGGAGCCACCATGAAGGGAGGTTCGTCATGGGCCAGAATTCTTAGCCGGACACCCTCTTCGGCTGACAGCAATGCAGAGACCAGCAGCAAACTGATGCTCCACCAGGCTTTCCCTATCGGTCCCATGCCCGGATAGCCTCCTCGTAGCTGCGCGTAATACCCGGCGGGTTCTCATCCCGTTTCGCTTTGGGACTGCCATCCCGCTGCAGCCAGATCTGTTCATCTGTTACCGGGTTAAGTTCGGCGCCACACTGCCGGCTACCGCTGCGGCTGTCCGCCAGTGCTTCATCCATTGCCTGGGCCAGCTGGCGCATGACGGTTCTGACCGGCTCCTGCCCCTCAATGGCACGCGAAACCATTTTCCACCAGAGAGGAGACATCAAAGGGTAGTCCGGCACATTGGTGCCTGTCGGAGTCCAGTAGTTGCGGGCTTTCGAACGATAGAACTCAACCAGCCCACCCAGTTTCGCTGCCTGCTCCGACATGATCGGTGATTCGATGTCACTGCGACGTATCGGTGTCAGACCGACCAGAGTTTTCTTCAGGGAAACCGTTCGGGAAACTGTAAACTGCGCGTATAGCCAGGCGGCCTGCTGACGCTCCAGCGGTACATTGGCAGGTAGGGTCCAGCTGCCGGCATCCTGGTAGCCTGATTTCATTCCCTTCTCCCAGTATGCTCCGACCGGTGACGGCGCAATTCGCCATTTGGGCGTGCCGTCCGGGTTTACCACCGGTGAGCCCGGCTGACTGGCCTGGGCCACGAAGGCGGTATACCAGAATATCTGCTGAGCGATCTGCCCCTCCGTCACGCGCTTGCCCGCTTCCGTAAAATTCAGGCTTTTGGCATCCGGCGGAGCATAGCGAAACCAGTCCCGGAACTTGCGAATGGCGTATATCGACGCCGGGCTGTCCACCGCGCCGCCCCGGGCCACACTGGCACCAACCGGCCGACAACCGTCAACACGTATGCCCCAGTCATCTACCGGAATCCCGTTGGGCAGGCCTTTATCACCCATGCCTGCCATCGACAGCCAGCTGTCCGAAATTCTCCAGCCCAGAGAGGGGTCAGTCCGGCCATAGTCCATGTGACCGTATACCCGCTTGCCATCCAGCTCGCGGACTTTCTCACTGAAAAACTCAGCGATGTCCTCGTAGGCGCTCCAGTTGGCCGGAACCCCCAGTTCATAGCCATACAGCTCACGAAAACGCTGCCGCAAGTCCGGACGCTGGAACCAGTCGTGACGGTACCAGTACAGGTTGGCAAACTGCTGATCAGGCAACTGATATAGTTCGGCATCCGGCCCCGTGCCAAAGCTCAGTCCGATGAAGTCATCCAGCTTCAGAGTCGGCAAGGTGAAGGCTGCGCCATCACTTGCCATGAAGCGGCTGAGACTCAGAACAGACTGTTTGCGATAGTGGGTACCGATCAGGTCTGAATCATTGATATACGCATCATAGATTACCTGACCAATGTCGAGCTGCGTCACCAGTTTGCGTAGCAGGTCGTCTTCCCCGGTAATTTCATGCACTACCCGTATACCGGTAATGTCCTCGAAAGCCTTGGCCAATACATTGGCTTCATACCAGTGGGTATCGATCCGCTCAGAGATCACATACAGGGTCATGCCCTGAAACGGTCGCGCCGCCTGACGAAACCATTCAAGCTCTGCCAGCTGTTGTGCGCGGCTCAGCGTAGAAGGTGTCAGCTCCTGATCTACCCACTGCTCTGGTGTCAGCACGGCTGCCCGAACGGGGAAAAATACCAGGGCACTGCAAAGCCCCAAGAGGCTGAGCCAGCCTCGCAATTCTGATGTCACAATTATTCTTGTCTCTTTTCTCTATACTGCCCGGCCACAGCTTCCCTGCACGCTTACAAAAGGCTTTCAAAGTGTATTTTCAGGAAACATAAATCATTCAAAGTCGCCCTCTGCATATTTCAGGATAGGCTACACTTGTCCTCATGGGAATTATTCACCTGGACGAAATCGAGGAAGACCTGACCCGTGAACTGATGAACATCAGCGTCGGGCGGGCCGTCCATAGCATCAGCCGCATCACAGGCAGTGAGGTTGGCCTGTCTGTGCCTGAAATCAGCTTCAACTTTTTCGACCCGGCCCTGTTTTCGGACATGAGCGACTGCACCGCCATCAGCCAGCCATTCAGTGGCAGCCTGACCGGAAAAACCCTGATTATTTTCCCCCAGGATGTCTCTGAGAAACTGCTGGCCCTGTTCCTTGGTGGTGCCCTGCCTGAAGGCAGCCATGCGCAAGACATCGAAAAGGATGCCCTGACAGAGATCGGCAATATCATTCTCAACGCCTGCATCGGCAGTCTGACCAACCAGTTGAACTGTCAGCTGGAAGCCGACTTCCCGGTTTTCTATAAGGGAACACCTGGCGAAGTACTGACCTGGTCTCAGATGCAGGGTCGTTATTCCATGATCCTGAGGACCCGTTTCACCATTGCCACCGAGAACATCGACAGCTTCCTAACCATTATCCTGGATGCCGACTCACTTGAGGCCTTCCACCAGCTATTGGATACCTACCTGAAGATCAACCGTGTGCGTCAGTAGCTGCCGGCGTTGAAGCCCGCTCCACGAGGAAACGCTCGAAATGATCCAGGGGCATGGGTCTGGCCAGCCAGAAACCCTGGGCCAGTTCACAACCGGCATTCTTCAGGAATTCAAACTGGCTTTCCGTTTCTACCCCTTCCGCGACCACCGTACAGTTCAGCCGCTGCGCCACATCAATGATCGCCAGAACGATATCTGAGCCATCTTCCCCCTGCCCTACGCCAGACACAAAGCTGCGGTCGATTTTCAGGGTGTCTACCGGCAAATAGCGAAGGTAGCTGAGGGAGGAAAAACCTGTCCCGAAATCATCCAGCGCCACCGCCACACCCAGCCCGCGCAGACAACTCATGACCCTCCCCGCCAGGCTGAGGTCTCGAATGAATACGCCCTCGGTGACCTCCAACTCCAGCATCTTGCCCGGCAATTGGAAGCGCCTGAGCATTTTCCAGACCAGGAAGACGAAGGCGGGTTCCAGAAACTGTGAGCCGCTGATATTGATGGCCACACGAAAATGCTCATCAATAACCCCAGCGTCCAGCAACCGGCGCGTCTCGGCGCAGCTCTTTTCCAGCACCACACTGCCAAGCTTGCTGATCAGCCGGCTTTTCTCCGCCATCTCGATAAATTCACCCGGTGGCAGCAGTCCTTCATGCGGGTCTTCCCAGCGCACCAGGGCCTCCGCACAGGCCACACGACCGGTTCGGGTTTCTATCTGGGGCTGCAGAAAAATGGTGAACTCCTGATTCGCCAGCCCACGGCGTATGCGGTTTTCCAGCAGAAGGTTGGTCTCGGCCTGTGCATTCATTTTCTCGTTGTAGAACACGTAAGCGTTCCGACCGCTGTCTTTGGCCGCATACAGTGCCAGATCTGCATTCTTGATCAGAACATCGACTTCCTCACCATCGCCCGGAAATACGGTAATGCCGATGCTGGTGGAAATGGTTACCCATTCATTCGCGATGCTCATTGGCTCGGTGAGCGCCTGGATGATGCGGGATGCTGTCTTGACGACATGCTCCGGTTCGGTGAAGCGATTGAGTATAATTGAAAACTCATCCCCCCCCAGACGCGCAATCACATCCAGTTCCCGAAGGCACTGTTTCAGGCGCTTGCCCACTTCGATGAGAAGCTGGTCACCGGCATCATGCCCCAGGCTGTCGTTGACCCGCTTGAACTCGTCCAGATCCAGCGCGAGCAAGGCAAAGGCATCTCCCCGTCGCTTGCCCTCCTTGATACTGCGGTCCAGCGTATCCTTGAAGAAACGGCGGTTGGCCAGACCGGTCAGAGAATCGTAGTAGGCGAGTCGCTCAATCTCCTCCTGGTTTCGGCGTTGCTCAGATATATCTGTAATCGTGCCGACAAACCCCGTGATATTTCGGGCCATGTCGTGCTCGGCCATGAGGTTGCAGAGCACCCAGGTGTCCTTGTCAGCCGCCGCCTTGCTGCCGCGTACGCGAAACTCGCGGGCCAGATGTTGATTGGCCGCGCGGCGGCGGTTCCAGTCCACCATGACCTCATTTCGCTGGGCCGGATGCACCGCGGTAAACCAGCTGTCCGAGTGCAGACTGCTCTCATCAAGGCCTGTGACACGAAACCACATCTCATTGGCGTACTGCAGAATGCCCGAAGCATCGGTGCGGAATATCCCGACAGGCGCGACTTTGGCAAGGGTCTTGAAGCGATTCTCACTTTCCTTCAGCACCCGCTCTGACTCGACTTCAAGGCTGCGGTCGCGGATGATGGTAATGACCGATACGGCGTTCTCGGAAAAGCTCGTACTGAACTTGATTTCTGCCGGCAGCGCACTGCCATCCTTGCGCATCAGGACAGCCTGGACAGAGGCTGATGGCAGCTCGCGGCGGCGGCTGACGGCCTGTCCGATCAACAAGTTCAGGCGGTCATAGAGAAAAGAGCGCTGATGATCGTCGTGGCCGCTCAGCAACTGCTCCAGGCCCATCGCCCGGATTTCCTCACGCGAATACCCGAACATTTTCTCGGCCGCCATATTCACCATGTCGATCTGGCCACTCTGCTGAAAAACCAGGATCGCATCGGCGGTATTGTCGATGACCCGAGACAGGTGAGTATGCTCCAGCTCCCGCTTGAGGGCTTCGTCCCTCTGCTCGCTGGCCACGCGCTTGAGCCAGTTTTCCTTGATCACCACCGGTGTCACATCGTGAACGATCAACTCACAGAAAACCACGCCTTCTACTTCCTGTGGCTTGATCATGACGGTTTGTTGAAGCCGGTACAGTTCGTTGCCGACATGCTGTGGATCAAACAGCGGAAGAGGAGTTGGGTTGAATGAATTCGACATGCGACTGGGAAGGCGCAGCTTGACAGCATCCTGACAGCAGTCCAGCAGGCGGCTGTCAGCTATCTCAGGAAAGATTCCGATAAAGGGCAGGTTCAGCACCCGGTCCGGTGCCAGGCCACTGCGCTGATAGACCCAGTTATTGACATAGATAACCCGCAGTTCACTGTCGAGAATGAGAATTCCGGAGTCCAGGCCGTCTGCAATCTGGCGAAAATCAAACTGCGCTTTCATGCCGATATCTGACTCACAAACTTCTTGAGGCTCAACTTCAGATGCTGCATGGAAATCACATCCAGGATGAAAGAGACAAAACCATTGATGTTCTGACCCGGCAGGTGAAAATGCACCTGAAGCATCAGAACCCAGGCTTCCGAGCCTTCTACGCTGACAATCTCCTCTACCCCGCCCTGCTCCAGTTCCGGCAGGTCGATACGCACATCCACACTGAGCAGGTTGGTTATGGTGCCAAAACAGGCATTCAGCATCACGTTACCGATTTCGACCAGCGCTTCTTTTTCCAGCTCGGTCATGGCAGTCAGAGGCACCTGATCATGAAGCAGGGCACGCACCAGCTGCAGACTGTTGTCCTCAGGAAACAAGAGAATGGCATTGCCGGAGAATTCACCACGGATGCGCTGCCGGATGGCGACAACTTTGTCAGGCACACGCTGGGTGATGTAGCGGGAGGCTTCCTGTTGGGGAATAACCAGAACTTCCGGCACCTTGAGCAGCACCTCTTCATGCACCATCCGGTTCATGGCTCCGGCCGCCTGTCCGATCCCCACATTGAAGATTTCGGTCAGGGCATCCTGCTCAATTTCACTCAGTTCTATGTTCATAGAAGCTGATTAATGGCTGCACAAACGGTTTCTTCCTGGATGGGCTTGTTAATGAAGACCAAGCCCATCGCCTCCGCTCGTGCGCGCACACTGTCCTGAACATTAGCGGTCAGCATCGCCATGCCTTTGACCTTACCCGTGCCCTTCAGCGCTTCCGCCAGCTCCAGACCATCCATGCCCGGCATATTGAAGTCGAGTATGGCGAAGTCGACCTCGCCCTGCTCTTCAACCGTTTCCAGTGCTGCGGCTCCGGAAGCTGCCTGCAGCAACTCATAGCCGGAAAAATTCTGTTTGACGATCTCACCCAGCATCATCCGTGAGACCAGACTGTCGTCCACGATCAAACATTTACCCATGGATTGTTTACCTGCTTTTATGCCTTTTATTTGTAAAGGATAGTTCTTATCCTTGTCATGGCAAACCGGCCAGTCCAAAAGACAAGGCCTCTGCAGCCCCTGCTCAGACTCACAAAAACAAGGAACCTGACCATGCCCGTGGCGCAATCCTCTGCAGCCCTATGGAACCCGCAGGTCGGCCAGCGGCTGATACTGGATCTGCGCCTTTCCACCATCGGCTACCCGGAGCTGTCAGGCAGGCCCTGTCTGATACTGCCCGAGCGGGCAAAAGCAGGAATACCGGTGCAAACCGGGTCTCACCTCACGATTGGCTCCCTGAAACATGATTTCTTAAGTGCATTTGTCCGCAGTGGGGGAGAAACGGAAGTAGACATCATGAACCGGCCAGGGTGGCTGGGCAGGTACTGGCACCGTCATGAAACGTCACTCAGTCTGAAGCTGCAGATTCAGCTGCAACCTTTCGACTGGAAACTGCTTGAACCCATGCTGGTGGCCACAGACTGCATCTGTGACAAGATTACTGAAGCCGATTATCTGAGAAGAAAGCTGCCTGAGCGGGCAATCGCCCTGTACCGGGATGCAGTCAGCGATATACTGGATCTGCACTTTGACAACCCGGCTGCAGGCTACTGGCGGCGGGTGCCCTATCCGGTGCTGGAACTCGCTTCGGCGCTCTACCGGACGGGACGCCTGCGTGAAGCATTCGAGGCCATCCGCATGTATGAAAGCTTCGATGATCAGCTGGGCTTACCAAAGGAAAGCCGACAGGCCCTGGCAGGCCTTAAACGAGACCTGTCCCGGGCGATTGTATTGCGGGATGGCGCAGCAGCGCTGCGCCAGCTGAGGGGCAACCCCCTGTCAGCCTTGCGGTGAGGCGGGTTCAGGCAGATCCATCACCGGAGGCTCTTCACCCCGGGCCTGATACCAGTCCTGAATCAGCTGATCCGCCGCAGCTTTATCTTCCGGCTTGGATTTGCTGGTCAGGAAGCTCAGGAATACCTTGGCACGCTTGAAATCCTGGTGCGCCGCCAGGGTTGCCCACTTCAGTGCCTGCACGTTGTCGACTGGTGTCCCCTCGCCAGTCGCGTAGGCATAGGACGCATTGTACTGAGCAAAGGCATTGTTCTGCTCAGCCGCCAGCAGGAAAAGCTCCAGGGCCCTTTCCTTGTCCTGGTCTACTCCTTCGCCCTTGGAATAACGCAGCCCCAGATTATAGCGCGCCGTGGAGTGCCCCTGTGCAGCAGCTTTCTCCAGCAGCTTCACGGCTTCCCGGAAATCCTGGGGAACCCCGGTACCCTTCACATACATCAGTCCAAGATTGGTCAGCGCCCCGGTATTACCCTGCTCTGCGGCCTTGCGATACCACATCGCCGCCTTTTCGTAGTCCTGATCGATGCCTCGCCCATACTGGTACATCATACCCAACAGGTACTGGGCTTGCGGATGGTTCTGCCGGGTCAGTACTTCAAGCTGCTGACGGGCAGTATCGTAATCCTGCGCTCTGATCGCTTCAGCCACATCTTTCAGTGTTGCCGCCTGTACCGTGAAAGCCAGGCCCAGAACCAGACCAGCTGCTATGAGCTTGCTCTTGATGAAAGTCATCGATCCAACCTATTCCTTTATTTCAGCTGCGTGAAATTAACAAAGGCCACCCCTGAGCTCAAGTTCAGGGCGCTCAAAGGTGGCGCTGGGTCACACTGTCAAAGTAATAGCTCACGCAGATCGCCCAGTACAGTGCTCAAGCCGTCCGTAAAGCGGGCCGCATCTGCGCCGTTGATCGCACGATGATCATAAGACAGGGACAAAGGTAACATCAGCCTTGGCACAAAGCCGCCCTCCTGGTACACCGGCTTCATTTGCGCGCGGGAAACACCGAGTATGGCGACTTCCGGCGTATTCACAATCGGTGTAAAAGCCGTACCGCCAATGCTTCCCAGGCTGGAAATGCTGAAGCACCCCCCCTGCATATCCGCCGGCGAGAGCTTACGCTCTCGGGCCCGGGCGGCCAGATCTACCGTTTCGCGGGCCAGGTCCCATAACCCCTTCTTGTCAACATCGCGCACCACAGGTACGACCAGGCCCGCTGGCGTATCCACCGCAAAGCCGATGTGAATATACTTTTTCTGGATCACTTCGTTGCGATCCAGGTCCAGTGACACATTGAATTGCGGCAAGCGCTGCATGAGGTGCGCACAGGCCTTCAGCAGGAACGGCAGGGGCGTCAACTTGAGGCCGCGCTGTTCAGCTACGGTTTTTTGCTGCTTGCGGAAGGCTTCCATCTCTGTGATGTCCGCTTCGTCAAACTGGGTGACATGCGGCACATTCAACCAGCTGCGGGCCATGTTCTCTGCCGTAAGACGGGCAATCTTGTCCATGCTACGCCGTTCAATATCCCCGAACTTGCTGAAATCCGGTAGCTTGACCGCCGGCACACCGGCCCCCCCCGAAATTCCCGCAGCACCGGACTGAACCTGCTTCATGCCCTGCTTGACGTAGCCTTCCACATCCTCCTTCAGAACCCGGGATTTTGGTCCCGTCGCCTTGACCCGGGCCAGATCAACCCCGAGTTCGCGGGCAAGCTTCCGGACCGCCGGGCCGGCATGCACGGAACCGCTGTTCTGACTTTGCGCCTCATCCTCACCCTGCCCCTGCCGGGCTGCGGAAGAGTCTGTTTTCTTCGAAGGCTTCTCACGTGACTCTGAAGCCTGCGTGCTGCTCTTCTGACCACTGCCCGAGTCAGACTGGCTACCTGAGCCGGACTGACTGCCAGAGCCGGACGCGGTGGCAACTTTGAGTCGTCCCACCAGATCCCCTTCCTTGACCTTGTCCCCCACTTTCAGTGCGAGACTTACCAGCGTACCCGCCTCGGGGGCCGGAATATCCATGGTGGCTTTATCTGACTCCAGTACGATAACGGAATCCTCGGCCTGAAGATCATCCCCTTCTGAGACCAGCACCTCGATCACCGGAATATCTTCCGCCCCCCCGATATCGGGAATGCGAAACTCTATTTCGCGACTGTCGCCCCCGCCACGGTTGTCGTTGCCATTGTCATTGCCGTCACTGCCACTGCCGGAATCAGAAGCCGGTTCTTTCGCTTCCTTTTCTGCCGGGCCATCCTCCTTCTCTTTTGCAGTATCCTCGCCCTTCGGCGCCTGTCCTGAACCGCCCCCATCTTCCTCCAGCTGCAGTATCTCGTCCCCCTCAGACACTTTGTCACCTACCGACAAAAGTATCTTGCCGACCTTGCCGGCACTCGGAGAAGGAATATCCATGGTGGCTTTATCTGACTCCAGGACGATCAGCGACTCATCCACTTCGACCTGGTCGCCTTCCTTGACACAGATTTCGATGACTTCCACTTCTTCGGCTCCGCCAATATCGGGAACCTGAACTGTCGATTGACTCATGATCAGGCCTCCTTATGCGTTCGCCGGGTTGATTTTGTCGGGGTTGATGTCGTACTTCTTGATGGCCTCGATCACCACGGAAGCCTCAATCGCACCCTCGCGCTGCAGACCGTCCAGAGCCGCCAGAACCACGTAGTGCCGGTCGACCTCGAAATGCTGTCGCAACCTTTCCCGCGTATCACTGCGACCGAACCCGTCGGTTCCCAGAACATGATAATTGGTCGCCGGAACGAACTGACGGATCTGATCGGCAAACAGTCGCATGTAATCCGTTGCAGCCACCACTGGCCCGCTGGACTCTTTCAGGCACTGGCGGACATAGCTCTCCCGCCGGGGTTCGTCGGGATGCAGCATATTCCAGCGCCTGACATGGTGCCCTTCCCGGGCCAGTTCGGTGAAACTGGTGACCGACCAGACATCACTGCCAATGCCAAAGTCTTCTTCGAGTAGCGTTGCAGCCGCCCGGACCTCGTTGAGAATGGTGCCACAGCCGAGCAACTGCACGCGGTGCTCTTTCTTGCCGTCACGGCTCTCAAGGCGATACATGCCCTTGATGATGCCCTCTTCAACCCCCTCCGGCATCGCCGGATGGGCATAGTTTTCATTCATCAGGGTGAGGTAGTAGTAAACGTTTTCATTTTCGCCATACATCCGTCGCAGGCCTTCACGGATGATCACCGCGACTTCATAGCCGAAAGTCGGGTCGTAGGAAATGCAGTTGGGGACCGTGGCAGACAAGATGTGGCTATGTCCATCCTGGTGCTGCAGACCTTCGCCATTCAGTGTGGTACGTCCGGCCGTGCCGCCCAACAGGAATCCGCGGGCCCGCATATCACCGGCGGCCCAGGCAAAGTCACCGATGCGCTGGAAGCCAAACATGGAGTAGTAGATGTAGAAAGGCAGCAGCGGATAATCGTTGGTACTGTACGAAGTCGCCGCTGCCATCCAGGCAGCCATGGCGCCCGCTTCATTGATCCCCTCTTCGAGTATCTGACCTTTCCTGTCTTCGCGGTAGTACATGACCTGATCCCGGTCATTCGGCGTGTATTTCTGGCCTTCACGGGTGTAGATGCCCAGTTGCCGGAACATGCCTTCCATACCGAAAGTCCTGGCTTCATCCGGCACAATGGGCACGATTCGAGGCCCCAGAGCCTTGTCTTTCACCAGCGTATTGAGAATGCGCACAAAGGCCATGGTGCTTGAGATTTCGCGCTCTCCACTGCCTTTCAGCACCGAGTCAAAGGCACTCAGGTCCGGGATTGGCAGTACCCGGCTGTTCTTGATGCGACGGGGCAGGAACCCCCCCAGTTTTTCACGCATCTTTTTCATGTACACCATTTCCGGGGTATCCGGTGCCGGGCGGTAGTACGGCAGATCTTCAATCTGCTCATCCGGTATCGGAATGCCGAAGCGGTCGCGAAACTCCTTGACCGTATCCAGATCCAGTTTTTTCAGCTGGTGCGTCGTGTTCTGCGCCTCACCCTGATCACCAAAGCCGTAGCCCTTTACGGTATGCGCCAGAATCACCGTCGGTTGTCCCTTGTGGTTCACCGCCGAATGATAAGCGGCGTATACCTTGTAAGGATCATGCCCGCCCCGGTTCAGCTTGTAGATGTCTTCGTCGGTCATGTTTTCGACCAGCTTGAGCATTTCCGGGTCTTTGCCGAAAAAATTCTGTCGGGTATAGGCGCCCCCGTTGGACTTATAATTCTGCATCTCCCCGTCGACTGTCAGGTCCATCTGCTTCTGCATGGCACCATTCTTGTCGCGCTCAAAAAGCGGATCCCAGAGCCGGCCCCAGACGACCTTGATGACGTTCCAGCCAGCCCCGCGGAAGATGCTTTCCAGCTCCTGGATAATCTTGCCGTTTCCACGCACCGGCCCATCCAGACGCTGCAGGTTACAGTTGATGACGAAGATCAGGTTGTCGAGCTTCTCCCGCCCGGCCAGGCCGATGGCCCCCAGGGTCTCAGGCTCATCACACTCGCCATCGCCGACATAGCACCAGACTTTGCGGCCTTCGGTCTGGCACATTTCACGACTGTCCAGATACTTCATGACATGCGCCTGATAAATGGCCTGCAAGGGTCCCAGCCCCATCGACACCGTCGGAAACTGCCAGTACTCGGGCATCAGCCAGGGGTGCGGATAACTTGACAGCCCATCCCCGTCGACCTCCCGACGATAGTTGTCCATCTGCTCTTCAGTGAAGCGGCCTTCCAGATAGGAACGGGCGTACACGCCGGGCGAAGAGTGACCCTGCCAGTAAATCAGGTCGCCACCCCGGTTTTCATCACCGGCATGGTAAAAATAGTTAAAACCGACATCATAAAGCGTGGCAATGGATGAAAAAGTCGAGAGATGCCCACCCAGATCACCCGGCCGCTTATTGGCCCGTAGCACCATGACCAGTGCGTTCCAGCGAACCAGTGAGCGAATCCGCCGCTCCATGAACAGATCTCCGGGCATGGGGGCTTCCCGGGCTGCCGGAATGGTATTCCTGAACGGGGTTGTGGTGGCATAAGGCAGACGGGTTCCGGAACGCGAGGCCTTCTCGGCCAGCCGGGTCAGCAGAAACGCTGCCCTTTCTTCCCCTTCCTGTTCAAGTACGGATTCTATGGCTTCCAGCCATTCCTGGGTTTCTATCGGGTCGACGTCTTCATACATGTCGGACACTCCTGCGTTCAGATCCTAGATGACTTTCCGGGCATGTCGTGACCTGCCCCTGATTGTTGTTCTGGGCTTGCTTCGGACGACTTCAGACTATCCGTTTTTCTTCGCCTTGTTTTCTTTCAGCCGGTGCGATCCGGCTTTCAATCGGCGTTATCCGGATTATGCCCCCTGCCAAGGGAGCTCAGACGACGCTTCGCACGGTTCCGCCGGGACGCTTCCCGGTGACTGTTTTCCACCGATTCATTGATAAACGCGAGATGTGACTGAGCCGCATTCCGGGCGCGCACCGGGTCCCCACCCAGTACCGCATCTCGCAGCTTTTCGTGCTGCTCCTGAACCCGGTCTCGCATGCCTTCATCCACGTACAGTAACTGCAGATTCTCATCCATACGTTCCCGCATCAGGGAAAAGACGGCGCGCATGGTGTGTAGCAACGCCAGATTATGCGCGGCTTCCGCTACAGAGAGATGAAAGTCCGCATCCGCTTTCACTTCGGCTGCGACATCGGCACGCTCGTGAGCCGCCTCCCAGCGTTCATACTGTTGGCGGATAATCTCCCGGTCTGTCTCTGTAGCTCGCTGGGCCGCATGGAAAGCGGCGATTCCTTCCAGGGCATGACGAAACTCCAGCAGGTCTCTCTGGGCTTCCGGATGCCGGCTTAGCAGATCAAACAGGGGCTCGGTGTAGGAGGCCCCCAGATTCTCACTGACAAAATTTCCACCTCCCTGACGCCGGGAGATCAGCCCCTTGGCTTCCAGTTTCTGCAGGGCCTCCCGCACCGAAGGCCGCGACACTTCGAACTGCACGGCCAATTCCCGCTCAGGCAGCAGGCGCTGTCCGGGCTTCATGCTGCCCTCCAGAATCATCTGCTCAAGGTGATCGAGAATGATGTCGCTCAGCCTGGGCTGTTTCAGGGGTTTCATAAAATGGTATGACCACTTTTATTTTGCCTGAAAATAGCACAGGCCCGGGGTGCTCACAAGTCAACCAGCTGGGCGGACCAAATTGGTCTTACCAGTTATTCGGAATCAGATAAGCCCGAAGGAAAAGTCATGCAGGAATTTGGCATCCTTGGCGCCGATCTTGTTGATCTCGAGCCCTGCCAGGAATGAACTGGTCCGAAACACGTTGTGACGGACAATGGCCTGACAGATGAACTCCCAGCGCTTGCCAGAAAAGAGCACTTCAATACGCAGTACCAAGGTTTCTCCTTTCTCCAGGCTCTGTTCCAGTTCCAACAGCAGCCCCTGGGCAGAGGCATTCTCAATGCGCCCCTTCAGCAAACCTTTACTGGGACTTTTTACGATCACCCGCCAACCGGCGGGTCGCCTGGGACTTCGCCTCTGTTCTTCTCCTGACTGTTCAGCCGACATTCAATGCTCCTTGCCACTACTCTGAAACCAAAGCTTAGACGCGCTTCGTGTAATTGTCTGTGGGAACTCGGTTGGTGAACTTTTCTTCATCTGCGTTTATCGCTACTATCACAGGTTAAATCGCGACTGGGCCTGCAGGCTGAATTCCAGTCATCTGTCCAATAGTTGAAGTTGACCAAGAAGAGATTTCCCTATGTCCAAGAAAACATTTCTCGGAGCCAGGCTGCTGCTTGGCGCGACCCTGATCGCTGGTAGCGCATCCGTCCTCGCCGAAGACATCAAGATTGCCATTGCTGGTCCGGTCACTGGAGATGTTGCCCAGTACGGCGACATGCAGGTGATCGGTGCGCAGATGGCCGTTGAACAGATCAACAAGGCCGGCGGCATCAACGGGACAAAGCTGACGGCAGAAGTTTTCGATGATGCCTGTGACCCCAAGCAGGCCGTTGCGGTGGCAAACAAGATCGTCAACGACGGTTACCGTTACGTGGTCGGGCACCTGTGTTCCAGTTCCAGTCAGCCCGCCTCAGATGTTTATGAAGACGAAGAAGTACTCATGATCACCCCGGCCTCCACCAGCCCGGACATCACCCAGCGCGGTCTGAACATGGTCTTCCGCACCATCGGTCTGGACAGCCACCAGGGACCGACTGCCGGCCGTTACATCGCCCGCACCGTCAAGCCCAAAGCCGTCGCCATCATTCACGACAAACAGCAGTATGGCGAAGGCATCGCCACAGCGGTCAAGTCAACACTGGAATCCGAAGGCGTCAATGTCGTGATGTTTGAAGGCATCTCGAAAGGCGACAAGGACTTCTCGGCCCTGATCGCCAAGATGCAGAAAGCCGGCGTGGACTTTGTCTACTACGGTGGCTATCACCCGGAGCTCGGCCTGATCCTGCGTCAATCTGCGGATAAGGGTCTGGATGCCCGCTTCATGGGCCCTGAAGGGGTTGGTAACGCCGATATCTCTGCGATTGCCGGTGAGGCCTCTGAAGGTCTGCTCGTGACTTTGCCGCCCGCCTTTGACCAGCGCCCGGAAAACCAGGCCCTGGTGGAAGCCTTCAAAGCCAAAGAACAGGATGCCAGTGGCGCCTTTGTCATGACTTCCT
>JAUIAZ010000283.1 GCA_030427465.1 Gammaproteobacteria bacterium
TCCGGAAAACCCCAGTCTGGAGCACTGGTATCTTGCTTTGGGGATACCTTACACGCAGCCTGATGGCACGGTGCTGCAGCCGCCCTTTCCGGTGCTGTTGTGGTTGTGGAACTCAGTCAAGATTGCGGTGATTTCCAGTTTTCTGATCCTTTTGCTATCGACCACCAGTGCCTACGCCTTTGCGCGAATGCGCTTTGCCGGAAAGGCTCAGATACTGAAAGGCATGCTGATTTTTCAGATGTTCCCACCGGTACTTTCCCTGGTCGCGCTCTACGCGCTGTTTGATGAGATCGGGAACCATGTCTCCTGGCTCGGTATTGATACCCATTCGGCGGTTATTCTGGCCTCGCTTGGAGGGATGGCGCTGCACATCTGGACCATCAAGGGTTACTTCGAGTCCATCGATCGCTCGCTGGAGGAAGCGGCCATTGTGGATGGTGCCAACAGCTGGCAGGCTTTCCGCTATATCCTACTGCCGCTCTCAGTGCCCATCCTCGCCGTCGTGTTCATTCTGGCTTTCATCATGAACATCATGGAGTACCCGATGGCATCGGTCCTGCTGTTGTCTCCGGATCAACTGACGCTGGCTGTCGGGGCCCAGCAGTATCTGTACGAGCAGAATTATCTCTGGGGAGACTTCGCCGCCGCGGCTGTGTTGTCCGGCTTGCCGATTACTGTGATCTTCCTGTACTGCCAGAAGTGGATTGTCGGTGGCCTGACGGCGGGCGGTGTGAAGGGTTGAGAGTCGCCGGAAGCAGATCACGTTTCCTTGATTAAGGCCTTTTCATGTCGGGTTTTTATCAGGGGAATGTGGTATGTTTTCGGCGACTCACTTCAAGGTTTACCGGTATGCTGCGCCTGCTTCAATCCTTCACGTCAACCCTGCGTATGGCAACTCTTCTGGCGTCAACACTGTTTCTGGCGGCCTGTGCGTCAAAGTCTGAAAAGCCGGAATACGTTCCAATTAGCGACTATAACCCTTTTGGTTTTCAGGAAGTGTCGCTAGGCCAGGGTGTTTGGGCAGTGCGCTTTGTGGCTCGTCCCGACATGCCGATGGCTGACGTCGAAAGTTACGCCTTGCGTCGCGCTTCAGAGCTGGCTGTGAAACATGGCAAACCGGGTTTTGACTTGCAACAGAAAGTTTGCGATGAATCAACTGCTTCTCTGACCATGCCTGATCACCAGGGTGGTGGAAATCAGTTAATTGTACAAGCGAATGTGAACGCTATTGTTCTGCCAGCTCAGGATCCCACCTTTCCGGGCTATACCCGCGAAGTTCCGGCCAAGCGCTGCCTGCTGCAGGTCGAGCTGGTTGATCAGCTCTGAACGTTATTTTATCACCCTTTCCGACGCCAGCCATGCAAAGTCTGTCTCTTGAACTATAGTTAGTGAAGGTCCTGTTTCGGACTTTCCCGAATTCAGTCAAGAGGCGTTTCTAGATGCGTAAAGGCGGGCTAAATTGATCCTCCCGTTTCCGGTTGTTGCCGGTGTTGGTCTTGTCTCCATCCTGATTGCCTGGCTCGTTGAACACTGGGCCGGTCAGGCGCTGGTATCAGCCGGCTTTCTGGTCATTCTATGGCAGTTGTTTGCCCGTGAGCAGGCCACCCTGCGCAAGCGCAGTCGCGATGCAAAGAGGCTTGAAGAAACCCGGGTCAATGCTGCGACGCTGCAGTCGCTGGCGGGTTCTGCTGAAGAGGCACTGGAATGGACCAATGAACGCCTGAACGGTCTGACCGAAACCATTAGCCAGAATATTGAAATCCTGAGCCATTCCTTTATTTCGCTGTCGGAGAAAACCCACCAGCAGAATCATCTGGCGCGCAATATTTTCACGCAGGTTCAGGGACAGGGAGGCAAGGCCGGTGAGGAAACCGTCACGGTCGAGCAGTTTGCGAAGTCTCTGGATGGTGTGATTGGTACTTACGTCGAGCTTCTGATCAGCGTCAGTGAGAAGAGTGTTAATGCCGTGCATCGCATCGAAGACATGGTCGGTCACATTGACGAGATGTTCGGCATGCTCGGCAATATCCAGGAAATCGCTGACCAGACGGATCTGCTGGCGCTGAATGCGGCCATTGAAGCAGCCAGAGCCGGGGAAGCCGGGCGCGGTTTCGCTGTCGTGGCTGATGAGGTTCGTCGGCTGTCACGCAGCTCCAGCGAGCTGAATACCCAGATCAAGGAAAAAGCCCAGCAGTCCAAGGCCTCGATCGGCAAGGTACGGACCATCGTCGGTGAAGTGGCGTCGCTGGATATGAAAGAGGCGCTCAATGCACGGGGCCTGATCGACCGTATGCTCGACTCCATGAGTGAGCTGAACAATCAGGTCAGTCATTCCGTCTCGGAGATGACCCATCTGACGGATGAAATCAAGGAGTCGGTGGATGCCAGTGTGCGCGGCCTGCAGTTTGGTGACCGCGCGGTACAGAGCTGTCAGGTGCTGGAGCAGGGGCTGACGGCCCTTAAAGCCTTCGAACAGGCATTTCTGCCTTTATTGCCCCAGCTGTTTGATGAGAACACCAATTCCGGTGTCCGTGAGCGCTTGCAGGCTCTGCAGCAGGCGTTTGATGCGCAACGCAGTGAATTGGCGGACAGTCGCGGGCTCAAGGCCGCCTCGGGCGACGCCGGCGGGGGCCCTGCAGAAGACGATATCGAGCTGTTTTAATTGAGGAAGACAACATGTCGGTAGATTCAAAACTATCCAGCGACAAGCGCACCCTGACCATTGGTATTCGAGGGCGTTTTGACTTCAGTGTGGTTAACGAGTTCCGCGCAGCCTATGAGAGTGCACCCAAAGGCATCGATTATGTCATCGACCTGCGCCAGGCAGAGCATATCGACAGCTCGGCGCTTGGTATGCTGCTGAACATGCGGAATCATCTGGGCGGGGATAGTGTGAAGATAGAAATCGCGCATGCGGCACCCGGTATCCGCAAGATCCTTGAAATTTCCCGCTTTGACAAGAAGTTCACGATTCTCTGAGGGGTAAGGGTTGTGAGGGTTCTGGTTGTCGATGATGACGGATATAGCCGCAAACTGATCGGCTTTGTGCTGGATGAAGCCGGGCATACCGTGCTTTATGCCGAAAACGGCCAGGAAGCCATTCAGATCTGGGAAAAGGAAAAGCCGGACCTGATTCTGATGGATCTCATGATGCCGGTTCTGGATGGCTTCGAAGCAGCCGTCCGCATCAAGGACCAAGCGGGTCAGGAGTTTATTCCCATCGTCTTCATGACCGCGCTTTCCGAGGAGAAGGCCATGGTCCGCTGCCTTGAGGTGGGCGATGATTTTCTGGTGAAGCCGGTAAACCTGGTAATGCTGGAGGCGAAGATTCGGGCCCATGCCCGCAACATCGAACTCAACCGGCAGGTACTTTCCCAGAATCAGGAGCTGGCCTATTTCCGTGCCAAAGTCAGTGCGGAATTCGACATGACCCAGCAGATCATGAAGGTGGCCCTGCAAAACAGCCAGGCCTATGTAGAAGGGGTCAACGTTCACTGTTCTCCCCATTCGACCTTCAACGGGGATCTCGTGCTGATGCACGAAAAACGCGATGGCGGGCTGTATTTGCTTCTGGGTGATTTCACCGGGCATGGGCTGGCTTCTTCCATCGGCTCGGTCCCGGTCGCCCAGACCTTCCAGACTCTGACCGAGCGCAATATGGGCGTGGGGGTCATGGCGCAGGAAATCAACCGTGTTCTCCTGCGTTTTCTGCCCCGCAGCATGTTCTTTGCCATGACCCTGCTGGAGCTGAATACCACCCGCACGCTGGCGGAGGTGTGGACCGGGGGGTTGCCGGACGCCTTTGTGATCAATGAGGACGGGGAACTGAGGCGCCGCCTTAGCTCCAATCACATGCCGGTTGGGGTGCTGGAAAACCACGAATTCGAGACACTTTGCGAAAAGGTGGAGCTGGCAGAGGGAGACCGGATCCTGCTCTACACCGATGGGGTCAATGAAGCCAGCAGTCCCGCCGGGGAGCTGTTCGGAGAAAGACGTTTGCTCGAGGTGCTGTGTGCACCGACCGGCGTGGACCTGATTGAGGGCACCTTGGCGGCTGTGCGTGCCTTCATGCAGTCCGAAGAGTTTCAGGATGACCTCTCTATGGTCGAAGTGAGCTGTCGTCCGGTGGCAGCCCGGGATCTGGTTGCTCGCAAAACAGGCGCTTCCATTGCCGGAGAAGACCAGGAAAAGTTGGTGCAGACCAGCCATGATGCCTTCCGCTTGCCGGCCTTCAAGGCAGAGTTTCACTGGCTGCCGGAGCAGCTCAGGGAGACTGATCCGCTGTTTCTCGTGCGGCAGTGGATCGATCAGCACCTGGCAATCCGGGGGCAGAAAGAGCTGGTGCTCAGTGTGCTCTCGGAAATCTTCAACAATGCGCTGGATCATGGTGTGCTCGGGCTCTCTTCTGAAGACAAGGAAGATCCGGACGGATTCATGAAGTACTACGAAGACCGGGCTGTGCGGCTCGCAGATCTGGAGGCCGGCTTCGTTCAGCTGGAGCTGGGCTTTGAAAACGAACTCCCTATGGAGCTGTCTATCACCATCCGTGACAGCGGACGGGGATTCGACTTTGAAAAAGTGGACTGGAGTGATAGCGAGGCCACGTTCGGCCGTGGTTTGCCGCTGGTGCAGGAGATCTGTAGCCACATGAGCTTCGAGGATGAAGGCGCCACCATGCGCCTCAGGTTACCCCTTTAGCCGTGCCCCGTTCTGAATCGGTGCCGGACAGCAGAA
>JAUIAZ010000020.1 GCA_030427465.1 Gammaproteobacteria bacterium
AGAAGAAAATTCGTATCGGCGACCTGCTGGTCCAGAACGGTGTCATCAGTGAGGAGCAGCTGATGGCGGCATTGGCTGAACAGAAAAAAAGCGGACGCAAGCTGGGGCGCACCCTTATTGACCTGGAACTGGTTGATGAAGATAACTTCCTGAACTTCCTGTCCCGACAGCTCTCGATTCCATTTATCCAGTTGCGGGATTTTCACTTTGACTCCGAACTGGTGAAGCGACTGCCGGAGGCGCAGGCTCGCCGTTTCCGGGCGATTCCGTTGCTCAGCGACGGGGAAAGCCTGCTGATTGGTATGGCCGACCCCATGGATATTTTTGCCTACGACGAGCTGGCACGGATCATCAAGGAGCCGATCAAACTCGCTGTGGTGCGCGAAAGTGAGTTATTGAGCACTCTGGACATTGCCTACCGGCGAACCGATGAAATTGCCAACCTGGCTTTGGAGCTGGAAACCGAGCTGGGCGAAGATGCTGTCGATCTCGCTGACCTGAGCGCTGTGGCGGATGACAGCGATGCGCCGGTGGTTAAACTGCTGCAGAGCATCTTTGAGGATGCGATCCAGACACGCGCCTCGGATATTCACATTGAGCCGGATGAACAGGTCATGCGAATCCGCCTGCGAGTGGATGGGGTGCTCCAGGAACAGGTGATGAAAGAGATGCGCATCAATGCGGCTTTGGTGTTGCGCCTCAAGCTGATGTCAGGCCTGAATATCTCCGAGAAACGTCTGCCTCAGGATGGCCGTTTCAACATCCGGGTCAAGGGACGCTCTGTTGACGTGCGTATCTCCACCATGCCTGTACAGTTTGGTGAGTCCGTGGTCATGCGTCTTCTGGACCAGTCCCAGGGTATGCTGCACCTGGATAAGATCGGCATGCCAGAGGCGATCGTCGAGCGTTTCCGTTATCTGGCCTCACGCCCTCATGGCCTGATCCTGGTCACAGGGCCGACCGGGTCGGGTAAGACCACCACCCTGTATGGCGCATTGACGGAGCTCAATGAGCCCCAGACCAAAATCATAACGGTAGAAGACCCGGTGGAATACCGGCTGCCACGGGTGACTCAGGTGCAGGTGAATCCCAAGATCGGACTGGAGTTTTCCACCGTGCTGCGGGCTGCCCTGCGTCAGGACCCGGATGTCATTCTGGTGGGGGAAATGCGTGATCAGGAAACCGCTGAGATTGGCTTGCGCGCTGCCATGACCGGGCACCTGGTCATGTCCACCCTGCACACCAATGACTCCATCTCCAGCGCCATGCGCCTGATTGACATGGGGGCCGAACCTTTTCTGGTCGCGAGCTCGCTGCTGGGCGTTATGGCCCAGCGACTGGTGCGCCGCGTCTGTGATAACTGTAAGACTGAATATGAGCTGAGTGAGCAGGATAAGGCTCTGCTTCAGGGCATGGTGCCGGGCCGTGACCTGTCCGCGGAAACTTTTGTTCAGGGTCGTGGTTGCTATCAATGCGGTAATGCAGGCTACCGGGGCCGGATTGGTGTTTACGAACTGCTCGAGATGAACGAGCCCATGCTGGATGCGTTGAGGCGCGCGAGCCCCTCGGATTTTACCCGGGCCGCACGTCAGGCCAAGGGGTATCGGCCGTTGGAGCTCTGTGCTCTGGACTACGCCATACAGGGGGTGACCTCGCTCGAAGAGGTATTCCGTGTTGCGGCCTCTACCGAAAAGCACAGTCTGGAACCGGTGGAGCCGGATTGACCGGGGGGTGAACTGAGCCATGGCGCAGGCGTTTGTCTACAAAGGGCGGGACTCCAGCGGAGCGGCCAAGGAAGGGGTTATCGAGGCAGCCTCTACGGAGGCCGTTGCGACGGAACTGTTGCGCCGCGGCATTACGCCGGTAAAGATCAGCCAGCAGGCTTCGGGCAGCAAGGCTTCTCAACCGGTCTCCCTCGGGCCCCTGTTTCAGAAGCGTGTCGGCCTGGATGAGCTGATCATCTTTTCGCGTCAGATGTATGCCCTGATGAAAGCAGGGATCCCGATCATCCGTGCCATGCGCGGACTCGCAGACACCTCCCGTTCCCCGGCGCTTGCGGAAACCCTGGACCAGGTCACAGACCGACTGGAAACCGGCGTCAGTCTGGGCGTATCAATGCGGGCTCACCCGAAAGTGTTCTCAGACCTGTTCGTGAATATGATTCTGGTGGGCGAGAACACCGGACAGCTGGATGAAGCCTTCCTGCGCATCAGCAAGATTCTGGAACTAGAGCGTGAAACCCGTAAACGTGTGGCTCAGGCACTTCGGTATCCGATCTTTGTGGTGGTTGCTCTGGTGATAGCCCTGCTGGTAGTGAACCTGTTTGTCATTCCCCAGTTCGCCACGGTGTTTGCCAAGTTCGGCGCCGACCTGCCGCTGCTGACCAAGCTGCTGGTGACTACCAGTGACTTTATGATCAATTACTGGTGGGTGATGCTCATAGTCAGTATCGCTGGGGTTTCCGCTTTCATTGTCTGGAAGCGGTCACCGGAAGGTCACTATCGCTGGGACAAGCTCAAGTTCAGAATTCCCATCATCGGACCCTTGCTGGAGCTTGTCGCACTGAGCCGCTTTGCCCGCAACATATCAACCACGCTGGCTGCCGGTATGCCGGTTACCCAGGCGCTGACGGTGGTTGCGGATGCGGTGGACAATGAATACATCGGGGATCATCTGCGAAAAATGCGCACCGCCATCGAGCGTGGAGACAGTTTGTTGCGCGCGGCAGCACAGACCGGGTTGTTTACGCCCCTCATCATCCAGATGTTGTCTGTGGGAGAAGAGACGGGCCAGGTGGATCAGATGCTCGCCAACGTGGCGGATTTCTACGATGAGGAAGTGGACTACAGTCTCAAGCGACTGGCAGAGTCGATCGAACCGATTCTGCTGGTGGCCATGGGCATTCTGGTGCTGATTCTCGCTCTGGGTGTCTTTCTGCCAATCTGGGACCTGGGCAAGGCCGCCCTCGGCAAGTGAGGGCAGGTCATGGCTAAGCGGGCGGAACACCGGCTGGGGTGGCGGGGCTACATTGCGCCACCGCGCAGCCAGCTGACCCTGTGGGTCTATATCGTCATTGTGGGCGTGCTGGTTGTTTTGCTGATCAACGCCATGCAACGGGAAGCAGTGAAATATGAGGCATTGGCGGTGGAGACCACACTCAAGCAGATGCGGCTTCATCTGACGGTACTGCAGACCCGCACCCGGATCGGACAGAAGCCGGTCAGCCTGCCTCTGAATCCGGTAAGTTTATTCGAGGAAGAATTCCCGATGGACTATCGGGGCGAGTTTGACACAGTAGCGGAGCTGGAGGGAGAGGGTTATTGGTACTACCTTCGTAAGGAAGGCGTTCTGGTGTACCGGCCACAGTGGATTGAGCAACTGAATGGCTATGGTTCGGCGACCGGGGGCGAGTTTCGCTTCCGGGTGAATCCGCACCTGATCGTGGAAGTGATCGCAAGCGGGGGGTGAGGCCGCCTGAGTTGCAAACAGGGTGCGTTTACAAAACCTTGCAAAAAACTTCTGATGGTTGCCGAAATTTGGTCGATAATTAATTGATTCAAGAACGGTTTTTGTTTTAGGGGGAATCCGGTATGAAATCACTTAACACGCAACAGTCTGGTTTCACTTTGATCGAGCTGGTGATGGTCATCGTGATTCTGGGTATTCTGTCTGCCTTCGCCTTGCCGCGGTTTGCAGATCTGACCGGCGAAGCGCGGGCAGCGTCACTAAATGGACTGGCAGGCGCTTTGAAGTCGTCAGCGGCAATTGCACGATCCGCGCAATTGGCAGCGGGGGATACACTGGGTACCTCGGTTACATTGGACGGTTCCACGGTCACTATGGTCAATGGTTACCCAACGGCTAACACTGCGGGTATTGTCACCGCAGCTGGCATAAGCACAGAGGATTATGCGCTCTCTGGCGAAGGTACAGCTGGTACTTCGCGGCTTACGCTGACAATTGAGGGTTATACCGGTGCCAATTGTTTTGTGACTTATGATGCTGCAGATGGAACAACGGCTGATAACACAGCACCTATTACTGGGGCAGCTCTGGTTGATGTGGAAACCTCCGGCTGTTAACTTACCGGGAAAGGAAAGGAGGCCGGCGTCAGTCGAGCCTCCTTTTTTGTTTCAACGGATCCGAATAAACCATGGGCAGACAGCAAGGCTTTACTCTGGTTGAACTGGTGATGACGATGGTGATCATCGGCATTCTCAGTGCGGCCGCCATTGGTCTGTTTGCCTCCCGTTCTGACTACGCGCCTTTCCTTGCCAAGGATGTGCTCATCTCTTCTTCCCTTCTCGCACAGCAGCGGGCTCTCGCCAATCAGCAAAACAACCCGGTCACACTGACGATCCGCCAGACAGCTTCCGACTGGCAGTTTTCCGTCGCACAGGGCAGTGTGGCTCTGGATGATGGCAACAAGCGCCTGGACCGGGCTGGCACGACGCTGCGTGTGAACGGAAGCACTCTGGTTGATGGTGGCAGCGTGGTGCTGAGTTATGACCGTCTTGGCAGCATCGGAGCCGGTCAGTGCTTTGAGTTCCGGGGGCCCAGCCAGTTTGACGTCTGTGTGTCTTCCGCAGGATACGCCTATGACTGTAACTGCCCGTAAATCCGCTGTGGTCGCCAGGCAGCAGCGTGGTGTTACCCTGGTGGAACTGGTGATGACGATCATCATCATCTCGGTTGCTGTGGCGGGAGTGATGGCGGCTTTTTCCTACTCGGTGGGGCGCGGCGCTGACCCCCTGTGGCAGACCAAAGCCATGCGCCTGGCTCAACTTTATCTGGATGAAATTCTGACCAAACCCTATGACGAAGACACACCAGTGGGAGGGGCTCCTCCTTACGCAGGAACTTGTCGCGTTGGCAGTGATGGCGAAACCCGGGCGGGGTTTGATGATGTCGATGATTATGACGGAGTCGATGATCAGCCACCGGTATTGCTTGTGGGCAGTGTGGATGATTACAACAGCTATCGGGTACAGGTGAGTGTGGCCTGTGCGGGTACGGAGGTCAGTCTGGGTGCCGCGGACGCCAAGCGGGTGACTGTCACTGTGACGCCGCCGGGGCTGCCCTCCCAGACCTTCGCCGTATACCGGAGTAATTTCTGATGCGACGAAGTCACGGGTTTACCCTGATCGAGCTCATCATGGGAATTGTCATACTTGGCATCGTTGCCGTGATTTCCACCCAGTTTGTTTCACAATCCAGTGAAGGTTATCAGACGACGGCGGAGCGACAGAAACTGGCCGTTGCCGCCTCGGTGGCTTCGGAAAAACTGAGCCGGGAATTACGCGAGGCTGTTCCCAACAGCATCCGGGTGTTGAGTGCCACCAGCATGAACTGTGTGGAGTTTTTGCCAGCGCTGGCTGTAACGGATTATCTGGATGCCACGCTGGCCACCTCTGTCAGCAGCATCAGTGCAGTCGGAATCGGGGAGTCGGTGACTGCTCAGGTCGCGGTGTACCCGATTGACAGCAGTGAGCTGTACAGCCCTGCCAACCCGGGCACACTCACTACCGGTTCTGCGACCCTGCCAGCTGGTCCGGGTGCGGTGACGATTAATCTGTCGGCAGCTCACCGCTTTACGGAGGATGCCCCCAGCCGGCGCCTGTATATGGTGGGCTCTGCGACCGCCTACTGTCATCTGGCCGGCAGTGATCAGCTACAGCGCTACACCGGCTACAGTGCCAGTGCTAATGTCAGTGGTCTGCCGGCAGCCCTGGCATCTGCCAGTTCCCGCGCGGTCGTGGTGGCGGATCTGGATACGGCGGCCGCGAACCGCGCACAGTTCAACTACAACGTACCGACCCTCAACCGCAACGCCGTGGTAACCATGAAGCTGGCGATGCACGACCCGGTGAGTGGTGAGAGATTCCGATTCAGTCAGGAGGTTCAGATTCGTAATGTGCCCTGAATTTCCCTCAGATCATCGGTCATACCCTTTGAGCCTGAAACAGTCCCAGGGCGGAGCCGGCCTGCCGCTGGCTTTGTTCATTCTGGTGGTGCTGAGCCTCATCTCTGTCGCCATCGCCTTCCTCTCGGAGGATTCCGGGCAACGCTTTGGCCTGGAAATCAATTCCATGCGCGCCTTTTACGCCGCAGAGAGTGGTGCCCAGGTAGCCGTCCACAGACGGATTCCGCCGAGCGGATCACCAGCGGCCTGTGCCGCTGGCATGGTCAGTCTGTCTTTCAGCGCTGCCGGATTGTCGGGGTGTTCCGTAACTGTTGATTGTGAAAGTGCCACGGCGGGTGGAGTCACCTATTCGACACTGACGAGTACCGGGGTATGCGGCAGCCTGCGTGACGAAGCTCGACGAATCGTACAGGTACGTATCAAATGAGGGGCTGGTGGCGGAACCGGTGGAGCCGGGCACTTGCACTGCTGGCGCTGGCCTTGCTTTGTGGTACGGCGCAGGCCTGGAAGATGGAAGCCGGAACAGTCACTCTGTCGGCGACATCCGGGCTCAATGAACTGGAAACACACACGTTTCAGCAGATTTACAGTACCCCGCCGATTGTTATTGCACTGACGGATGAACAAGGGAGTGACCCCAGTGCCGTGCGGATTTCCAACGTAAGCACCACGAGTTTTCGCATGTCGCCGGTTGAGCCGATCAGTCGGGATGGTCCGCATGCCTCCATGACGGTGTCCTACATCGCCATCGAGCCGGGTACGCATACCTTTCCGGATGGCGAAACCATTGAAGCAGGCTTTATCTCAACGTCCGAGATCCAGTTTAATGGCAATCCTCCCGGTCGGTTGGGCTGGGAGCGCCTGGACTTCTCCAACACTTTCAGCGCGCCCATCGTGCTGGCGGATATACAGACCATCGCTAACGAAAGCCGGACCATTCCGCGGCAGACTTCACACCCGTTCCTGACAGTGGCTATCCGGAATATCAGCAACACCCGCGCCGATATTGCTCTCGAAAGAAGTGAGGTTTATGACCGGCAGACCGGCGGCAACTTCCAGTTCGATGCCTTGGCTCGCGATGAAACCATCGGCTATGTGGCCATGAGCCGGGGCCTTGTCGGAAGTTTCCGCGCCAACGGAAATTTGCCGGTGAGCTTTGAAACCCTGTTTGCAGGCAGCAGCGTAGATGGCTGGAGCGATGGGTGTGACAGCCTTTCCTTTGCCGGCACCTACAACAGTGCACCCATCGTGGTAGCCAGCAAGGCCAGCCGGAATGAAGAGGACGGTGGCTGGCTGCGCGTATGTGATGTGAACAGCAGCCGGATTCAACTGACGGTAGATGAAGACGATCATCAGGATCGCGAGCGAAACCATGCCAGAGAGGATGTCAGTGTACTGGTCTTTTCAGATGTCTTTTTCTATGACTCAGAAGCCACAGTGGCCACGACCAGTGACACTCTTCTCATGGAGGCAGACTCGCTTAGCCTGTCTCCAGGTGTTTTCAGGTCGGTTAGCTTCCGTCAGGTATACGAAACTCCGCCCGCCGTTTTCGTGTTGGGAGATGACAATAACCCGGAACCCTCTGCTCTGCGCATTCGCAACGTTACGGAATCCGGCTTTGAAGTGGTACCGGTCGAGCCGGACTCGCGGGTAAGCGATGCCACGGATCTTTCGACGGAAATGCATTATCTGGCCATCAGCAAGGGGCAGTTTCAGTTGCCAGGTGGAAGTGACGTGGAAGTCGGGCCACTGTTCCCGCCGGATGCCATCGGAAATTATCAGGCAAAATCTATCGGCGGCAGCTCCTGGTTAAACTTTGCCTTTGCGACCGGATTCGGCAGCACGCCAGCTTTGCTGACCCAGATTCAAACCATGAATAACGAGCCTGCGCACTTGCCAGGCGCGCCGTCGCGCCCCTGGATGACTATGGCGGTCGATGATATTGACTCAGTTGGAGGGCAGCTGGCATTGGACCGGGCTGAAACCTCAACCGGTAGCCTCAGTGCAGCAGAGCAGTTCAGCTTTCTTGCAGTAGATCCTGGTACCGTGGACAGTTTCCGCTCCGTAAGCGGCGAAACCATTACGGCGGAAGCTCAGCTGACCCCCAGCTCAATTCGGGGAACCACGGCTTGTTATGATTACAGCTTCCTTCAGTCCTATCCTGCGCCGCCACTGGTGATTGGTGGCCAGATGAGCCGTAATGGCGGGGATGGCGGCTGGCTGCGCCGTTGTGCGGTCAGTGATTCGGATGTTTCCCTGAAAATAGAGGAAGACTGGGCGTCGGATACCGATCGCTCGCATACCAATGAGCGGGCGGGCTTTATGGCATTTTCCCAGCCTTTCCATGCGGATTTCTCCCTGGTTGCCAATTACCAGCTGGAAGGCCCGGTGTGGAACGGAACCGCCGGGGAAGTTATTGACAGCAGTGGCAGCAATGCTCACGGCCGTCGGGCGGGCGATGCCAGCCCGGTACCCGCCCGGGTCTGTTACGGGGCCTCGCTGGATGGTTCGGGAGACCACATCGAAGTGCCGGACAATCCGGTGCTGGACATCAGTGAGGAACTTACCGTGATGGCCTGGATCAATGCCTCACGTCTGCCCTCGTCAGACCTGATGACCATTGTATCCAAGGACACCAACTATGAATTTCACGTAGACCCTTCGGGCCGGATATTCTGGTGGTGGACTCCCAGCAGCGGCGGTGCCCGGAGTTTTGATACCGGATCGTTCCGAATCACCACCGGGACCTGGCACCACGTGGCCATTGTCTACTCCAGATCCCGGGCCAGCCAGAAGATCTATGTGGACGGCGTTGAGCGGGGCAGCACCACCTACGCAAACCAGTCACTGTCCAACAACAATCTGCCATTCTTTATCGGTACCGATTACAACTTTCCTTCGCGCAGCTTTGCCGGACAGATCGATGAGGTCAAAGTGTTTTCCAGGGCGCTGTCTGCTGCAGCGGTGCAGAAGTATGCATCGGAAACCCGCAGCTGTACGAGCTGCCCACTGGAAGGCTTTGATATTGCCCAGCCCACCTATGCACTGGCCTGTCCGGATACTCTGGCACCGGTCACCGTGACGGCTCGCTGCGTGGGAGGCGCCGTCAAGACTGATTTCGTGGGCACGGTGGATCTGAGTGGCCCTGGCGGCAGTGTGTTCTTCGATGCCGCTTCCGGCGGAAATGCCATCACCTCGCTGACCTTTGAAACGGCAGACAGTGGGGCGAACAATGCCTGGCTCTATTTCAATAATGAAAACATAAATGTGCGGGTGTCCGCTCAGGATCGCGCGACCTCCATTTTGTCCTCTGCAACGTCGGGTACAGATTTCCGGGCGACCGGGTTCCGGGTAACGCGCGAGCCCTCCTCGTTTGCATGTGGCGGCAGCACTTCCGTGACCATATCGGCCTATGGGCAAACCGATGCGGCAGCCGGTGGCGCTTGTGAGGTGCTCACCGGATTCAGTGGAGACAAGGACCTCGATGCCTGGTTCCAGGCGACGCTCAATGACGACCTGGTGGCGGATGCGGTCAGTAGCGCCCTGCGGGTTAACGGCACAGACATCACGTCCCGTTCCGGCTCGGCGAACAACAACCTTTCTCTCAATTTCAGCAACGGCGAAAGTTCCTTCACCATAGCTTACCCCAACGCGGCCAAAATTCTGGAACTGAATCTGCGGCATGATGAGGCACCCTATGATGGCAGTGAGTTTTCTGAACTGGTCACCAGCACCAGTGCCTTTGTGGTGCGGCCAGAGTCCTTTGTTCTGGCAGCCGGCAACGGGGCCGTCAATCTGAATGGCAGCAGTGCCGGTGCCGCAGCCATTCAGCCCGCAGGGGCCCAGTTTGAACTGTCCGCGACGGCCGTCTGCAGCGACGGTAACCCGGCGACGGACTATAACCCGATAGCGGGCAGCAATACGATACTGGCCTATCTGCAGAGAACCGGGCCTCTTGGGGGGAGTTCTGTGGACGGAGAAATGCAGATCGCGGCTGGAAAGACGCTCAGAAGCCGTCCGTCTGCGGCGGTCAGCTGGGAGTCGGCAGAAATATCCCCCGGTGCTTTTGTGAATGGCCAGTACCGCTATGCCGGCGCCACCTACAGTGAAGTGGGATTGACCCGCCTGCACCTGAAAGATCAAAACTATTTCGGGGAGGAGACCGGCGCCAGTAGCGCCAACATTGGCCGTTTTGTGCCGGAGCATTTCAATGTGCTGGTGACTTCAGGGTCGTTTGCGCCGTACTGCAGCCCGGCCACCCTGCCAGCCTTCACCTACACCGGGCAGGACTTTGTGTATGACATTGTTCCCTCAGCGGTGATTCAGGCGCGAAATCTCAACAATCAGATCACGCAAAACTACACGGAGCCTGGCTACCAGAAACTGGTGACTTCCGATGTGGTGCGTCTGTTTCCCTCAGAAGACAGCGCGGCATTGGGGCGGGATGGTGTGACGCCTCTGGCCCTGACGCTGAGCAGCTCGGTTCCTGCAGGCTTTACTTCGGTGGCCAACGGCAGCCTGTACTATCAGTTTGCGGCTACGGACAGCTATGCCTTCACCAGGCCAGCCAACGCGCAGGTCGCTCCCTTCACTGCGGATATCGATATCCGGATTACTGCGGTAACAGATTCTGACGGCGTTTCCGCTAATGCGGCCCCTTACGAGGTGGATCCGACGGGTATTGAAATCCGTTATGGACGCTGGAATCTTGAGAATGCCTATGGCCCGGAAACCCGGCCACTGAACATTCCCATGCGTGTCGAGTATTGGGATGGCAACGGTTTTACCACAAATCTCAGCGACAGTTGTACTACGTTTGATGCAACGGCGCTGGCTCTGACTCCGGATCTGAGTGGCGGTACTACTGCAGCGGGTGGAGGAGGTACTCTGGTTGCCGGTGAACCACTAGGCGCAGAGCGTCTGTTCCTGTCGGCACCCGGTAGCGGAAATGTCGGAACTGTGGATCTGGAGTATCAGGGAGACCTCTGGTTACAGTATGACTGGGACAACGACCCGGCCACCGCCGATACCCATGCCACCTCGACGGCGACCTTCGGTCAATACCGTGGACATGACCGCGTGATCTACTGGAGAGAACTGCGACGCTGACCGGAATGGCGGCCTTGTTGCAAAACTCCAACAATAGCCCTGGGGTTTGTTACAGGTCTGGACTAGTCTGAACCTTATAATGCGCGCGCCGAATTGATAGTACGGGAGGCCGGAGTGGCAAGAACGCAGAACGGATTTACCTTGATAGAGCTGGTGATGGTTATTGTCATCCTGGGCGTTCTGTCTGCTTTTGTGTTGCCCCGGTTCGCGGATCTCTCCGGGGAGGCTCGCCGGGCACAGATTGAAGGGGCCGCCGGTGCCATCAGCACAGCCTCTGCCATTGTGCATTCGGCTTATCTGGCCGCCGGAAATAGCCCGACCTTTGTGCAACTGGAGGGGCTTCAGGTCAATCTGGTGAATGGGTACCCCCGTGCCACGACGGGTGACAACAGCATTTTGGGCGCTGCCAACATCAGTGTCGGTGCCGACGGTGATTTCGATATCGGCCTGGCTGGGGGCGTGAATGCCGGACAGACTGTGCGTATTGACGCCAAGGGTGTGCAGAATGGTGAAGACTGTTCGGTTTCTTACACGGCACCCAACGCAGGCTCCGCCCCCCGCGTTTCGGTCAATGTAAACGGCTGCTGATCTGTTTGTAGTCAGTGACTCTGGCCGGTTCCAGACTGGCTGCTTGAGTGCCCCTGATCCTTGTTGCTATGCTGCGCCCCTCTTCGCTGGAAATTTCTGAATGTCTGCAAAACACCCCATCATCGCGTTGACCGGGTCTTCCGGTGCCGGCACCACTTCTACCGGCCTGGCGCTGGACGCCATTCTGCAGCAAGCGGGTGCCCGGGTAGTGATGGTTGAGGGGGACAGTTTCCACCGCTACACCCGGGATGAAATGTCAGCGATTGCGGCCGAAGGGCGCTTTGGTGCGGCCAACCACTTTTCTCTGGCAAGTAACCACATTGATAAACTTGAAGCCCTGTTCTATCAGTACGGCCGTGAGGGTGCCGGACGCTTCCGGCGCTATGTTCACAATGATGACCAGACCCTCATCGCAGCCGGGTATCCGGCGGGAACATTTACTGACTGGGAATCTGTGCCGCAGGATTCGGACTGCCTCTTCTACGAGGGGCTACACGGTGGCCTGGTAGCGGATGGCTTTGACATTGCCCGTCATGTGGATCTGCTGATTGGCGTGGCGCCGATCGTCAACCTGGAGTGGATCCAGAAAATCTATCGCGACACCAATCAGCGGGGATACAGTGAAGAGGCGGTGGTCTCAACCATCATCAATCGTATGGATGACTACGTCCGCTACATCGTGCCGCAATTTGCCAATACTGATATCAATATCCAGCGGGTGCCCACGGTGGATACATCGAACCCCTTCAGTGTTCGTGAAATACCGGGACATGATGAGTGTTTTGTCATTATCCGGTTCCGTGAACCCCGTGAAATCAACATGCTGGAATTGCTGAACCGGATCCGGGGGGCATTCAGTTCACGCAAGGACACGCTGGTGATTCCGGGCACAGAACTGCCGAATGCAATCAATACGCTGCTGGCGCCCCGTCTGCTGGATCTGGTAGATCGGGGTCGTCAGCTCCGGCAGGACACCCGGGGCTGACGGCTCAAGGCATGTTACGCGAGTAGAAAATCTCCAGCATTTCCCGTTGCAGGCGACTGCGGATATCCAGTGCCTCAGCCGGGCTCAGCTCGTTCACCCCCATGCCGAAAAGATAATTATCCAGATTGAAGTTTTTCAGCATCATTTTGGTGTGGAACAGATTCTCCTGATACACGTTCACATCAATCATCTGATACGCGTTCTGGGTATCTTCCGTGAGGTAGTTCTGGATGGAGTGGATGTCGTGATCGATGTAGATCTTTGTGCCATCGAGCTGGCGCGTGAAGCCGCGAACCCGGTAGTCGATGGTGACAATATCGGAGTCGAAGCTGTGAATCAGGTAGTTCAGTGCCTTCAGTGGTGAGATCAGGCCGCAGGTAGACACATCAATATCAGCCCGGAAGGTGCTTATGCCGTTGTCCGGGTGACTCTCCGGGTAGGTATGTACGGTTACATGGCTCTTGTCGAGGTGTGCAACGACCGCTTCCGGCAAAGGCCCGGGTGACTCTTCATCGGAGCCCGGAGGCGGAGGCAGCTCGTGCTCCGCAATCAGCATGGTGACACTCGCACCGTGCGGATCGTAGTCCTGGTTGCTGACATTGATGATGTGGGCACCGATGATTTCCACAACGTCTGTCAGAATCTGTGTCAGACGTGTGGCGTTGTATTGCTCATCGATGTAGGCAATGTACTCATCCCGGTGTTTTTCTGACTGCGCGTAAGCCATGTCATAGATGTTAAAGCTCAGGGACTTGGTCAGGTTGTTGAAACCCAGCAGTTTTAACTTTTCTTCACTCATCTTGGCCTCTCAGATTTCCAGTCCATTGCGCCCGAATGTCAGTCTTTGCCCGCGCTGCCCTCGAGGGCCAGCTTAGTTGTCTGCTTCCAGTATTTCAAAAGAGTGTTTAATTTCCACACCGCCTTTTTCCAGCATGATGGAGGCGCTGCAGTATTTTTCAGCAGAAAGCTTCACCGCCCGGTCAACAACGGCTTCGCGCAGCTTGCGGCCAGTGACCCGGAAGTGGATATGGATCTCGGTGAAAACGCTGGGCACTTCATCGGCCCGTTCAGCCTGAACATCGGCCACACAGTCTGTGACATCGGCACGGGCCTTTTTCAGGATGCTCATTACGTCAAAGGATGTGCAGGCGCCCAGGCCCAGCAGCAGCATTTCCATGGGACGCGGCCCCTGGTTTTCTCCGCCATGATCGGGCGGCCCATCCATCGTTACGGTATGGCCTGAGCCACTTTCCCCATCAAAACGGGCGGCCCCTTGCCAGCGAATTGTCGCCTTCATGTGCTTCCTCCAAGTTGGCGCGCAGGGTACCATAACTCTGAGAACACGAAAATCCAAAGATCGAGAAAAGCAGGGCGTTATTCGCCCGGTATCGGCGGTTTCCTTGCGGTAAACCGTTAACCATGCTTAATTTAAGGAATAACACCACACCGTCATAAAGGAAAAGCTCATGGCGAGTCTTATCAAGCCGCTCGAGAGCCGCACGAAGCATCTCGACTATTTTCTGTCGCAGTGTCACCGCAGACGCTACCCGAGTAAAAGTACGATCATCTATGCTGGGGACAAAAGCGACAGCCTGTTTTACATCGTAAAGGGGTCTGTGACCGTCATTATCGAAGATGATGACGGTCGCGAAATGATCATGGCCTATCTGAACGCCGGTGACTTCTTCGGCGAGATGGGGCTGTTCGATCAGGACCAGGTCGGTTCACGCAGTGCCTGGGTCAAAGCCAAGACTGAGTGTGAAGTGGCCGAAATCAGCTACACCAAGTTCCGGGAGATTTCTCAGGATGATCCCAAAGTCGTGTATTTCATCGGAGAGCAGATGGCTTCCCGCTTGCGACAGACCACCCGGAAGGTTGGGGATCTGGCGTTTCTGGATGTCACGGGGCGTGTCGCACGTACCTTGCTGGACCTGTGCAAGGAGCCTGATGCCATGACCCACCCGGATGGTATGCAGATCAAAATCACGCGTCAGGAAATTGGCCGAATCGTCGGTTGCTCACGCGAGATGGTAGGCCGCGTTCTCAAGTCGCTGGAAGATCAGGGCTTGGTTCAGGTCAAGGGCAAAACCATGGTGGTTTACGGGACTCGCTGAGTCCCGTCCCTGTTCGGGGTCAGCTGAACAGCTTCTGCAGTGCTTTACCCGGATTTTCGGCGCGCATGAAGGTTTCTCCAACCAGAAAAGTGTGGACCCCATTTTCCCGCATTTGGCGGACATCGTCCGGCGTGGCAATGCCGCTCTCCGTTACCAGAGTCCGTCCCGCGGGTATGTGCTTCAACAAATCGAAGGTAGTCTGCAGGCTGACCTCGAACGTGTGAAGATCGCGGTTGTTCACCCCGATCAGTGGGGTATCCAGCGTTAATGCCGCATCCAGTTCCTCACGGTTATGGACTTCCACCAGAACATCAAGGCCGATATCGGTGGCCAGGTTCGCCAGGCTCTGCATTTCTTCACGAGCCAGACAGGCAGCAATCAACAGGATACAGTCGGCACCGATCGCCCGGCTTTCAAGAATCTGGTAAGGGTCTACCATAAAATCCTTACGCAAAACCGGGAGGGCAGTGGCCTGCCGACCTTCCTGAAGGTAGGTATCAGAGCCCTGGAAAAAATCGATATCTGTCAATATAGAAAGGCAGGCAGCACCGGCTTCTTCATAGCTTCGGGCAATATCGGCGACTATGAAATCTTCCCGTATGACGCCTTTACTGGGGGATGCCTTTTTGATTTCAGCGATCACGGCAGCCTGATTTTTGCCAAGCCGTGCCTGAATCTGATTGACAAAACCACGGGTGTTGAACACCGGGTTTCCCACCAGAGCCGCGACTTCCTTTTCCAGCGCGGTCAGCGTTTTCACATGCTGCCTTTCCTGCACCTCTTCGTGTTTGCGTGCCACGATCTTGCGCAGAATGGTTGGGGTGTCCTGGAGCTTGCTCATGAGGGCTCTCCAGTCGCCAGACGGGAGAAGCTCGCATATTCTTCCAGCTTGGCCAGGGCCATGCCTGAGCCTATCGCATCCAGCGCCTGTTCCACGCCTGCCTGTAACGAGGAGGCGATATCAGCCGCATAGATCGCTGCACCGGCATTGAAGGCGATCAGGTCACGAGCTTTGGCGCTGCGCTCGTCTTCGGAGTGCCCGAAGGCCTGTCGGATCAATGCCAGACTCTCGGCGGCACTGCTCACACCCAGCCCATCCAGGGATTGACGGGTCAGGCCAACTTCTTCCGGAGTCACTTCCCCGACGCTGACTTCGCCATTTTTGAGTTCAGCCACAGTTGAGGGGCCTGCAATAGAGAGTTCATCCAGCCCTTCATGGGCATGGACGACCAGCACGTGCTCGCTGCCCAGACGCTTGAGTACCTCAGCCAGAGGTTCACAGAGCCTGGCATCGAATACGCCCAGAACCTGTTTTTTTACGCCGGCCGGATTGGTGATGGGGCCCAGCACATTGAAAATGGTCCGGATACCCATTTCGCGGCGCGGGCCGATCGCATGCTTCATCGCACTGTGATGGGCCGGAGCGAAGAGAAAACCGACCCCGATTTCCTGAATGGCCCTGGCTACCTGCTCGGCATTCATCTGCAGACTGACGCCAGCCGCTTCAAGAACGTCGGCGCTTCCGGTGCTGCTGCTCACACTCCGGTTACCATGCTTGGCGACTTTACCGCCTGCTGCGGCAACAACGAAAGCCGAGGCTGTACTGACGTTAAAGAGGTTGGCGCCATCCCCACCGGTGCCACAGGTGTCTACCAGATGTTCGCCACTTACCGAAACCGGGGTGGCCAGCTCCCGCATGATCCGGGCGGCCCCGGTAATTTCCCCGACAGTTTCTCCTTTCAGGCGCAGGGCTGTCAGGAAGGCACCAATCTGTGCCGGTGTTGCCTGTCCCGTCATGATCTCGCGCATGACTGTTTGCATGCTGCTCTCGTCCAGATCATGACCGGTAACCAGGTGGCCAAGGGCGGTTTTGATATCCATAGGAGTGACCTTTTCTTGTTGCTTGTTCAGGAGGGGTTCCGCAGTTCCAGGAAGTTGCGTAGCAACTGGTGTCCATGATCGGTGAGGATGGACTCGGGATGAAACTGGACCCCTTCGATGGCAATTTCACGGTGGCGAACTCCCATGATCTCCTCAATGCTGCCGTCTTCGTTTTCTGTCCAGGCAGTGACTTCCAGGCAGTCCGGCAGGGAGTCGGGTTCGATAACCAGTGAGTGGTAACGGGTGGCCTGGTAGGGAGAGGGCAGTCCGGCAAACACTCCTTGCTGGCGGTGGTAAATCGGGCTGACCTTCCCGTGCATGACTTGCCCGGCACGCACAATGCGGCCGCCGTAAACCTGACCAATACTCTGATGCCCCAGGCAGATTCCCAGAATCGGCACTTTACCGGCAAATGCCTGAATCGCCTGCATCGAGATGCCTGCCTCATTGGGTGTGCAGGGGCCGGGCGAGATGACCAGACGCTCCATCGGAAGTTCGCGAAGGGCGTCGATGTCGACTTCATCATTCCGGTAGACCCGTACCTCTGCCCCCAACTCGCCCAGGTACTGGACTACGTTATAGGTGAAAGAATCGTAGTTATCGATCATGACCAGCATGACAGAGGTGCCTCATTGACCTGCGAAACCCGCGATTATAACCAAGTTTCCTGCGGATATCTGCTAGTCTGAAAGGCTAGGAGGAGCACTTGCCCATGTCTTTGCGTGTTCGGTTCATTTTCCGGTCTCTGTTCCTGATCGCGATTGCGGTCTGGGTGGGCTGGCTGATGCATCAGGATCTCATCGGACAGCGGGACAAACGTCTGGATGATACACTGAGCCGCAGTGCACTGGCGGTGAACAGTCAGTTCCAGGATCTATCCTTCGGCGCTCAAGAGTACCTCATCCGTCTCAAGCTGGAGCTGATCGGACAGGACTGGATACAGCCCTGGACCTTTCCGGAACGGAGCCGGTTGGAGCTCTACATCCAGCGCTCCGTTCCCCGTTACCTGCCGCTCAGGAAAATCCGCTACCTGGATGAGCAGGGGCAGGAGATGGCGCGCCTCGATTTCTATCAGGAAAATGGTGGACTGGCCGAGCCGGTCGACAGGCAGCCCTTGCTGGACCAGTCCAGTGAGTATTTTGTCTATGAAACCCTCGCGATGGATCCGCATGCCATCTATGTTTCCGATGTGGAGCTGATGCGGCCCCCCCGGAGCGAAGATGCCAAACCGGTCGTCCATCTGGCGATCCGTAGCAGCAGTGCCGAAGGTTTGCCCCCAGGCTTGCTGGCAATCACGCTGAGCCTTGAGGATGTGATAGAAGGCATTCCTGGTCTGATCGATGAGGATCTGCAGGTACAGGTGTTCAACGAGAAGGGCTATTGGCTGCTTAACAGTGAGAGTCCGGAAAAAACCTGGGGAAATGAACGGGATAACCCGGGGTTCCGGGTGCGACGAGAGGTGCAGAACCTGGCATTGGGGCTGACCGCAGAGCGCCCCTGGAGCACGGTCGGTGAACTCGGGCGTCTGACCCAACTGCAGTGGGCACTGCATCAACGGGCGCAGGGACTGTATCTTTACCTGAAGCCGAATGCGACCTTCGAGGAATCCTACCAGCGCAGTCTCTGGTCTGAAGTGATATTGCCGGTAGCCCTGCTCTCTGTACTGCTGTTGTTCTTCCTGTTCAGACTGTACCAGCGTGAAGTGGACGCACTCGATTACCAGGCCCAGTTGGAAAGCAAGAATGCCGAGCTGCAGAAGAAAGATGCTTTCCGCTCGCAGTTTCTGGCCAATATGAGTCATGAAATCCGTACGCCGATGACTGGCATTCTGGGGCTTATTGAGCTGTTCCGGAAAAATGAGCTCAGTGAGGATCATCTGAACTATCTGGCCCGGATCAAGGCGTCGGGTGAGACCCTCAAACACATCATTGACGACATCCTCGACATCAGCAAGATTGAGGCTGGTCGTCTTCAGCTTAACCCACAGGATACCCCTCTGCTCAGCCTGCTGGACAGAGCGGTGAACCTCTATGCGCCGCTGGCGCAGGCCAAGAAACTCGATTTGCGGCTGATCGCCGCAGAGGATCTTCCCGGTGTGGTAACCGTGGATGAGATCCGGGTTTTACAGGTGCTGAACAACCTGATGAGTAATGCCGTCAAGTTTACCCACGATGGCGAAGTCACCCTGCGTGTTGAGGTTCTGGCGCGAAATGACGGGATGGTGACGCTGGACTTCTGCGTCCGTGATACCGGGATAGGTATACCACTGGAAGTGTCTAAAACCATCCTGCAACCTTTTGAGCAAGCAGACATTTCGGTGACCCGAAAGTACGGAGGGACGGGGTTGGGGCTAACCATCTGCCAGAACCTGCTGAAACTGATGGACAGCCAGCTGGAAATCAGCAGCGTACCCGGAGCCGGCAGCGAATTTGGTTTTCAGCTTCGGTTGCCTTATCAGGATCTGCCCCGGTCGGTTGCCCGGGACACACGGCCTGATGATCCGGCCGCCGGAATTGATGAGGCCATAGCCCCCGACTTTTCCGGCAAGGGCTACCGGGTGCTGGTGGTGGAAGACAATGAAACCAATCAGCTCCTGATCGGCCAACTACTGGAGAATGCCGGACTGCAATACACGGTGGCACCTGATGGGCAGGCTTGCCTCGACCAGATCAAGACACAACGCTATGACCTGGTGCTGATGGATATGCAGATGCCCCTCATGGGCGGTGTCGAAGCGACCCGTCGACTGCGCCTTGAATACACGCCATTCGAATTGCCGATTGTGGCGCTGACCGCAGCGGCCTTGCCGGAAAACCGGGAAGAGGCCTTGCAGGCGGGTTGCAATGAACACCTGGCCAAACCCATCGACTTCATGGCGTTTTATCGCGAAGTCAGCCATTGGCTGGAGGGTCGGGAGCCGGTCAACGGTTCACCACCTGAGGGGGGAGCAAAGGGAACGGCGAGCCAGGCAAGCGCCGGAATGGAGCTGTCCGGGATCCTGCAGGACGTTGACGCAGACAAAGGCTTTGATTTGTCCAGAACGGTGGTGGCCAGAGGAGCCGGAAAGGTTTACCCCAAACTGCTGGCGGCATTTTTCAGGGATTTTTCAGCTTATGCCGGTCGGGCGATGGATCTGCTCTCCCGTCCGGACGAGGCTGCTGCCGTTTCCCACAAGCTGAAAAGTGCTGCGGCCAACATCGGGGCGGAAAATTTACGTCATCTTGCCGAGACAGTCGATGCCGACCTGCGCAAGCAGAGCAGCAGTGCTATGCTCAAAGGTATGGCAGAGGAGTTGGAGCGCGTGCTGGCGAGAATTGGGGACTGGCTGGAGCAGTTGGACTGAATGGAGAGTCCGGCCATAGAAAAGCAGGATCGCATCCTACTGGTTGATGATGACGAAACCATACTGGTGCTGATGCAGTTGTATCTGGAAGACGTCGCAGAGGTAGTCTTTGCTTCGGATGGGCTGACGGCTCTGAAGCGTGCCGTGGAAAATATGCCTGACCTGATTCTGTTGGATGCCAATTTGCCGGATATCAGTGGCCTCGAGGTCTGCCGCTCACTGAAAAGCAACCCCGCTACCGCTGAAATTCCGGTTCTGTTTCTCACCGGCCGTTCCGATGAGGCCTTTGAGGCAGAAGCTTTCCGGGCGGGTGCTTCGGATTACCTGCTGAAGCCGATCACACCGGAACGCGTGCTCATGCGTGTCCAGGTTCACCTGAAACTCAAAAACGCCACAGACGAACTGCGCGCGCAAAGCCTGACGGATGCCCTGACCCGCATTCCCAACCGTCGGGCGTTTGACAATCGCCTGGAACAGGAATGGCGGCGAGCGCGCAGAACAGCCCAGGATCTTGCCATCGTCATGCTGGACATCGATCACTTCAAGCAGGTGAATGACCGCTTTGGGCATGCCGCTGGAGACGTCTGCCTGCAGCGGGTGGCTGAAGTGCTGGAGCAGAACTGTGAGCGCGCCGGCGATATGGTTTGTCGTTTTGGCGGGGAAGAGTTTGCCATTCTGATGGCCTCCATGAACCGGGAGGCGCTTGAAAGCAATCTTGGCCGCCTGATCAAGGCGATAGAAAGCATAATGTTCGAAGCCGATGAAAGGCAGCCGATGCCGGGCAAGATTACGATATCTGCGGGGGCGGTTCTGGTGTATTTCTCTGAAGAAGGGATGCAGCAGAAGGGGCTTATGCCAATATCTGGCATGCGTGCCGCCATTGCAACGGCAGATGCCCAGCTCTATGCGGCAAAAGATGCTGGCCGTAATACCTTTCACTTTGCCTGTGGCAAGTTCAGCCCGCCCTGATCAGGCGGCTCAGGCGGTTATGGATGGCCTCCCAGTCTTCGCAACGTGGCGGCGGTATCACGCGGATTTCTGAAGGGTTCAGGGCGTCCATTTCATACAGTGTCGCATACAGGTGCTGTGCATAGGCACCCGGTTCGGCGCCCAGGTCTTTAGAGGGGCCTCTGACCGGGCGGGGGTCGCCGCAAAAAATCCATGCGACCTCTGCGCGGTCTCCGAGCTGCTTCAGGGCGGCTTCATCTGCCCAGAACGCCGGACTGTCCGGAGCATAGTGGCGGTGATGCTGGCCGGGCACCGTGACAGGCTCACCCTTTGCGGAAGTGAAAGCCGGGCTTTCACGGAGTCCCAGTTGCTCGCGTGTCAGAACGCCTGGCCTGAGGATGGCTGGCGGCTGGTCCGGCAGTACCGCTACGATGGTGGATTCCAGGCCAACTTCACACGGGCCGCCCTCCAGAATCAGCAGATCTTCTCCACTGAACTGCAGGGCCACATGGGCTTCGCAGGTCGGGCTGATACGATTGCTGCGGTTGGCCGAGGGGGCGACCAGTGCGGCACCCAGAGTACGCAGCAGTTCCGCACAGACCGGATGGGACGGAACCCTGAGAGCAACGGTGGATTGCCCGGCGGTTATGCGGCGGGAGACAGACTCGTGAGCAGGAAGTACCAGTGTCAGGGGCCCGGGCCAGAACTCTCGCATCAGTCGTTTGGCCTCAGGCGGAACACTGGCTGCCCAGTCTGAAACATGGGATGAATCCGGCAGGTGCACGATCAGCGGGTTGCTTGATGGCCGCCCCTTCAGGACAAACACGGCATCTACCGCCTGGTCATTGGTGGCCAGAGCCGCCAGGCCATAAACGGTCTCTGTGGGAATGGCGGCCAGCCCTCCCTTACTCAGTCGGCTGGCAACCTGGTGGATATCCCGGGTCTGTCGTGGTTCGGGCATCTGGGCTCAGAGACCTTTCTGCGCCATCGCTACGGCCCGGAAGATGGCCCGGCCCTTATTCAGGGTTTCTTCCCATTCAGAACGGGGGACAGAGTCTGCAACGATGCCGGCACCGGCCTGGACGTAAAGCACATCATCCTTGATGACGGCTGTGCGTATGGCGATGGCGGTATCCAGTGTGCCCTGCCAGGACAGATAACCAACGGCGCCGCCGTAGACGCCTCTCTTGACAGGCTCCAGTTCATCAATGATTTCCATGGCTCTGACTTTGGGCGCTCCGCTGAGGGTGCCGGCTGGCAGGGTGGCCTTGAGCACATCAATCGCACTCATGCCGGGCAGCAGTTCGCCGGTGACATTCGACACAATGTGCATGACGTGGGAGTAGCGTTCAATGACCATCTGTTCTGTCACTTTGACGCTACCGGTCTGGCTGACCCGACCGACATCATTTCGCCCCAGATCGATCAACATGAGGTGCTCGGCGAGTTCTTTGGGGTCGGCCAGCAGATCGCTTTCATGGGCGGCATCTTCGGCTGCCGTTTTACCTCGTGGGCGCGTGCCTGCAATCGGGCGTACGGTGACTTCATTGTCTTCGACCCGGGTCAGTATTTCCGGCGAGGACCCGACCACATGAAAGTCTCTCAGGCGCAGGAAGTACATGTAGGGGGAAGGATTCAGGCAACGCAGGGCCCGGTACAAGTTGATCGGCGGGGTTCGGAAGGGCAGGGACATGCGCTGGGATATCACCGTTTGCATCACATCGCCCGCGAGCACGTATTCCTTGATCCGGCCTACCGCAGACTCAAATTCCGCCTGCCCGAAACCGGATTGAAAGTCCTGCTCTTCAGCAAGATTTTCTTCACCGACATGCAGGTTGTGCTCCGGCAACGGTGCTCTGAGTTGGGCTTCCAGTGCATCCAGGCGCCGGACCGCATGGGCATAGGCCTCCGGGTGTTCCGGGTTGGCATGATGTACCAGCATGAGCCGTCCGCTGAGATTGTCGAAGATGACCAGCTCCTCAGAGAGCATGAGATATATGTCCGGTGTTTCCAGGGTGTCTTCGGGGGTCGTATCCCGCAGACGTTTCTCGATATAGCGTACGGCGTCATAGCTGAAGTAGCCGACCAGACCGCCACAGAAGCGTGGCAGATGCTCCAGGTGTGGCTGGCGGAACCGCTGATTGAAGGTTTCGATGAAGCTCAGGGGATCTTCCTGTTCGCACTCTTCGATCAGTGTCTCACCCTCATAGATGCGAATCTGGTGGCCCTGAACCTCAAGACGGCAGCGTGCAGGCAGGCCGATGATCGAGTAGCGACCCCATTTCTCGCCGCCCTGAACGGACTCCAGCAGATAACTGTCTGGTCCGTTGGCCAGCTTGAGGTAGGTCGACAGGGGGGTATCCAGGTCAGCCATGACTTCTCTGGACACCGGAATCCGGTTGTAGCCCGCTCGGGCCAGTTGCTGAAACTCGGTTTCACTCAGCACGTGAGGGTCTCCCCCAATTGGTCAAAACGATCGATTAAGCGGCATTGGTGGGTTTCGGTCAACCGCTTTCCCTGATTATAGCCGTAGGTGACAGCCACCATTGGAACCCCGGCAGCGGCCGCTGCTTCTACGTCGCTGAGACTGTCACCCACCATGATGGCACTGTCTGCCGATACCTGATAGTCGTCCAGAACCTTGAGCAAGGGAGCCGGATGAGGCTTCTTGTATGCCAGGCTGTCCCCGCCCAACACAATGCTGAAAAAGTCGCTGATACCCAGGTGCTCAAGAAGGCCGGGGACGAAGCGAATAGGTTTGTTGGTGACAACGGCCAGTGGAACGCCAGCGGTGTGCCAACGGCTAATGAGCTCCCGCACGCCCGGGTAAAGGTCGCTTTTCTCTTTGTAGCACGCTTCGTAATGCTGCATGAACTGTTGCAGAGCCCCGGCAAGCATGTCTCCCTGAATGGCCTCTTCTGGCAGACCTTGGGCATTGCCGAGCGCGCGTTGCACCAGACGGGTGGCCCCGTTGCCGACCCACAGCCTGACGCTGGATTCGCTGACGGGCGAAAAGCCGTGCTGTTCGAGCATGCGGTTGGTGGCGCTGCAGAGGTCCGCGACAGAGTCTACCAGTGTCCCATCCAGATCAAAGATGGCCGCCTTCAGGGGCGTGCCCGGATGCAGGGGGTGGTCGATCATGACGGTTTCTTTCCGGCGAGCGCCTCGCGCATGGCCTGGATGGTGGCAGCATAATCAGGGGTGTTGAAGATGGCAGAGCCGGCGACAAAGGTGTCTGCACCGGCCGCCGCAATTTCGGCAATGTTATCGATCTTCACGCCGCCATCTATCTCGAGACGCGCGGCTGAGCCATGCTTATCAAGCAGCGTACGGGCATCGCGCAGCTTCTGCAGGGCGCTGGGCAGGAAACTCTGCCCACCGAAACCGGGATTGACGGACATGATCAGCACCATATCGATCTTGTCCATCACATAGTCCAGGTGGGAAAGCGGGGTCGCCGGGTTGAAAACCAGACCGGCTTTGCAGCCTTTGCTGCGGATCAGTTGCAGTGAGCGGTCAACGTGGTCTGAGGCTTCCGGGTGAAAGGTGATGGAAGTGGCACCCGCATCGGCAAAGGCCAGAATGAGATCATCAACGGGACGCACCATCAAATGAACATCAATAGGAGCATCGATGCCATACTTTCTGAGTGCTTCGCAGACCATGGGGCCGAAAGTCAGGTTAGGGACATAGTGGTTGTCCATCACATCGAAGTGAATCCAGTCAGCACCGCTCTCGATGACTTTGGCGCTGTCTTCACCCAGGCGGGCAAAGTCTGCCGAAAGTATGGAAGGCGCTATAATGGGACTGTGAGACATGGTCAGCTCCGTAGAAGGTAAATGCGCGTAGTTTAACCGTGTCGGGGTTCAAAGCACAGTGAACAGTGATGGGGAGGGGAATTGTCAGCGCGAAGGGCTTTCTGTAGCCGGTTGGGTCTGGCTTTGGTGTTGGGTCTGGTAATTGCCAGCGTGTCGGCTCAGGAAACCGGGGAGACTGAGGCAGGGGCTGAAGCGGCGGCGGATACAACAGAGGAGGCATCGCCACCTGTGCAGATCCGCAGCCCTCTGGACGGTCTTTCCCGGCCCG
>JAUIAZ010000284.1 GCA_030427465.1 Gammaproteobacteria bacterium
GGCATTTCAAGCGCAATGCCTCGGACGTCGTCTCGCCTGAAGGGCGCCGCCTGAGTACTTCGGGCAATACCCAGGCCACCACGGGCCGGGAAGCGGTTTATCCTGGCGACAGGGCCTACTTCAAGGAAGTCGCAGCGTACTGGATTGAAACCCTGAAGATAGATGGCTATCGGCTGGATCAGGCCTACCAGGTTCCCATTGGTGCGTGGGGGGAAATTCGGGAAGTCGTGGATGAAGCCTCTGCCTCGGTGACCTACAACCTGAATGGTCGTACGGTGAATCCGTTGGGCTATATGGTGGCAGAAGTCTGGAAAGGCGAAACTGACATTGCCGATGAGGCCTATGGCCCGGTCAGCGGCCCGGGGTTGTGCTCGGCCTTCGATTTCCCCATGCGTTACCGGATTGTGCAGACGCTGGCAGCGGAAGAAAACGCCAGCATTTTTAACCGGCGGGCAAGTACCCTGAATGACGGTTTCGCCACGCGTGCTGCCTATCCGGCCCATGCGATTCCCAATGTGTTTATCAGCAACCATGACCTGCTGCGATTCGGTGACCTGCTGGAGCGGGCTAACCTGACCACAGCCGGACAGCTGCGCTACCAGCAACGCATAATGGCCGCCCAGGCGTTTCTGGCCGCGAATTCCGGACCAATCACTTTGTATTACGGTGAGGAAGTCGGAGACCAGGTGGACGGCTTTGATGATCCGGTCAGTAACAGCACCTGTGCGAATCGCGGCCTGTGTGATGACCATGTGGCCCGAACCTCCGGCAAGGTGGCGGGTTTGGCGACTCAGCCGGGCGACCCCGTGTTTTCACCCAATGCCCAGCAGACAGCGATTCTCAACCGGGTCCGCAGTCTGATGGATATCCGTGCCGATAATCCGGCCCTGTCTCGAGGCAGCCGGCAGAATTACAACGCAGGGGATGCGATCTATGTGGATTACAAGGTCAGCGGCAGTAACCGGGTGGTCTTCATTCTCAATGTGACAGAAACGGCCCAGACTCTGCTCCTGCCCCGTACCGCGGTGGGCAGTGGCAGTCGCCTTGAAAACCTGGAGTCGGGAACCGACATCATCAATGCGGTCGGAGCCAGTTTCAGCGTGAGCCTGGATCCCCTGGAAGCCGTTTTTTACGAAGTGTTCTGAGCCGGGCTTCCCGGTTCAGCTCTCGAAATAGGTATACCCGTTCAGCCCGGCGAGCAGTTCGTCCAGACAAGCTCGCCGGGTACTTTCCGGGAGCTGGGCATCGGCCATCTTGGCGCGGAACTGTCGCAGCAGCCACTCGGTATCGTAGTTGACGTAGCGCAGTACCTTGTCGACCGTATCACCACTCTGGGCGTGCGCCGTGTGCCAACCGGCGTCATCCTGCCAGACATCGACCGCATCGGTATCGCCGAACAGGTTGTGCATGTCTCCGAGAATTTCCTGATAGGCACCGGTCAGGAAAAAACCCAGCAACTGGGGGCCATCCTGCGGGGGGTCCGGCATCGGAAGGGTGGGCTCCAGTCCGGAGGCATCCACATACACATCAATCCGGCCATCAGAATCACAGGTGATATCCTGCAGAACACCGCGTCGGGTCGGTGGCTTGTCGAGCCCGGTCAGGGGCAGAATGGGAAAGACCTGATCAATGCCCCAGATATCCGGCAGTGACTGGAACAGGGAGAAGTTGACAAAGACCTTGTCAGCGAGCTTTTCGTTCAGCTCATCCAGTGCCTCCCGGTGCGCTCGCAGGCCCGGATCCAGCCGGTCCCGGATCGACTGGCAAATGGCCAGGTAAAGTTGTTCTGCCAGAGCCCGGCCCTCAAGATCCAGGACGCCATGTATGAACTGGCTTTGGGCTTCCTGAATGGCATGTGAGGCATCCTGATAGATTTCCAGGAGTGACCGGTTGCGGGTGCTTTTCTGCAGGCTCTGGTAGTCGCGCCACAGCTCCTGCAGAACGGCGGCAGTGTCTACCGCAGACGCGGGTTCCGGTACCACCGGACTCTTGACCTCAGAGTCAATCACATCAGTGATCAGCACCGCATGATGGGCGGTCATGGCGCGGCCACTTTCCGTGATTACATCGGGGTGGGATTCGCCGGTGGCGGTGCAGGCTTCCCGGAATACGCGCAATACCTGAAAGGCGTATTCATGCAGGCTGTAATTCACGGAGCAACTGCTGCGCGAACGCGTACCTTCATAATCCACTCCCAGACCGCCCCCCACGTCCACGGTACTTATCGCTGCCCCCGCTTTGCGCAGCTCGGTGAAAAAACGCGCACATTCGCGCAGCCCGGTCTGTATGTCGCGGATGTTGGCAATCTGTGAGCCGAGATGGAAATGCAGCAGTTGCAGGGCATCCAGAGCATTTTCCTGACGCAGGGTCGCAATCAGGTCAAGGATCTGCCGGCTGGAGAGGCCGAACTTGGACTTTTCCCCGCCCGTGTTCTGCCAGTTTCCCTTGCCGATGGAAGCCAGCCGGGCACGCAGGCCAATGAGCGGACGCACACCCAGCTGTCGGCTTTCTTCGAGTATCAGCTTCAGTTCACTGGTTTTTTCCACCACGATGAAAACCCGGTGGCCCATCGACTGTCCGATCAGGGCCAGGCGTACGAACTCCCGATCCTTGTACCCGTTACAGACGATGGTGCTGCCAGCCGGAGCCATGGCCAGAACGGCAATCAGCTCCGGCTTGCTGCCGGCTTCCAGCCCGACCTGACCGTTTGAGGCAGCGGGTTCTGCTGCGATGATTTCTTCCACTACCCGCCGTTGCTGGTTGACCTTGATCGGATACACGGCAGTGAACCCGCCTTCGTAGGATACTTCGCTGGCGGCGGTGTTGAAGGCTTCGCATAAACGGTTGATGCGATCATGCAGAATATCACGGAAGCGCACCAGTACCGGCAGTGCCAGCCCATCCTTCTGCAGCGTGGAGGCCAGTTGTGCCAGGCTGATGGCCTGGCCCTGGGGACCTTTGGGCTGAATCACCACATCGCCATCAGAATTGATATCGACGTACCCGTCGCCCCAGTGGGCAATGCTGTAGGCTTCGCGGGCAGATTCGGGGTTCCAGCTCGACATCAACAGATCCTCGCATGTGCTAGAAAATTCGGACGGATGGGTTCAGGGGCGTTAAAATATCACGAGATCTACCGCAATCGTTAATGGAGGGGCAGAATGGATAACAAGAAGTCGTGGTTTACCGAGGAGTTCCAGGATGAGGGAACCGCGTTTTCTCTGGAGGTCACTGGCAAGATTCACGAAGAGCAGAGTGAGTTCCAGAAAATCGAGATCTATGAAACCACACGTTTTGGCAGGCTCATGGTGCTGGATGGCTGTGTGATGCTCACCGACCGCGATAACTTTCTCTATCATGAGATGATGATTCACCCGGCGCTGTTTACGCACAGCGACCCCAAAAAAGTGGTGGTTGTCGGTGGTGGCGATTGCGGAGCGCTGAAAGAGGTTCTCAAGCATCCCGGTGTTGAGTCTGCCTGGCAGGTAGAAATAGATGAGCGGGTAACACGGGTATCCGAGAAGTATTTCCCTGACCTGTGCACTGCCAATAATGACCCACGCGCCAACTTCTTCTTCGGGGATGGTATCCGCTGGATACAGGATGCCGATCCCGGTTCCATCGATGTCATCATTGTGGACTCCACTGATCCTGTGGGCCCGGCGGAAGGCCTGTTTGCCGTGGACTTCTACCGTAACTGCCTGCTGGCACTTGCTGATGGCGGTATCCTGGTGCAGCAGACAGAATCCCCCCTCTTGCATACTGAATCCATCATCAAGGGGGTGCACGATGACATGAAATCAGCGGGGTTCCAGGCCGTTCACACGCTTCCCTTTCCGCAGCCCGTCTATCCGACAGGCTGGTGGAGCTGTACCATGGCAGGCAAGGGCCGCGGGGTGCTGAATTTCCGTGAGGACGATGCCGCCCAGAAGGGCTTCCCGACGCATTACTATAATGATCAGGTTCATCGGGGTGCCCTGGCGGTGCCCGAGTTCATGAAAACGGTATTGGGTCTCGAATAGGCACATTCCCCGGATGGGGCTGTCTTTATGTCACAAAAGCGTAATAATGGGGTTTTAAGGTGTGTCCAGCATGCACAAACCCTATCCTGAAATTACAGGGAGTCAGCAATGACCGAAGTCATTACCCATAAAAGCAGCTACACCAAGAGCGAACTGATCGCCTGTGGGGAAGGAGCTGTATTCGGTGATGACACCGCCAAGCTGCCGACTGACCAGATGCTCATGTTTGACCGGGTCTCGCTGATCAGCGAGAACGGTGGCGCTTATGATCAGGGGCTGGTCCGGGCTGAGCTGGATATCCACCCGGATCTCTGGTTCTTCGACTGTCACTTCCGGCGTGATCCGGTCATGCCGGGGTGCCTCGGGCTGGATGCCATGTGGCAGCTGGTCGGCTTTTTTCTGGCCTGGCAGGGGCTCAAGGGGCTGGGGCGGGCCATTGGCGTGGGTGAAGTGAAATTCATAGGCCAGGTGTTGCCGACTGTGCAGCTGGTTGAGTATGTGATTGATATCAAGCGTGTCATCAACCGCAAGCTGGTCATGGGCGTTGCAGACGGCCATTTGCTGGCAGATGGTGAAACCATTTATTCTGCCAAAGACCTCAAGGTCGGGCTATTCAACAAGGCGTAACGGGTTCAAGGTCAGCCGCGTTACCAGTCAAGGAGATTCACATGAAACGGGCAGTTATCA
>JAUIAZ010000285.1 GCA_030427465.1 Gammaproteobacteria bacterium
GTCAGAAATGTTAACGGGTTTTGCCAGTGGAGTCACTTTCGCCGATAATACAGAAACAATAATGATAAAACCCAAAGGTCGAGACATGTTCAATGATGCGTTTTACGGTTGCGGTACGGTTCGCAGACTCAACAGCCCCCAGCTACCGATGCAAAGCCCTTATTACAGCGAATCCCTGCGTGAAGAGTGTGCCGTGGTGGGTGACAGAAGACGTTTCAATGACGAAGGCAGCCCGGACAGGTCTTCCGGCTTAGCCAGACACCAGTCGGCAAAATCAAAGCCCGGGCTGACCACACAGGAAACCAGCGTGTAGCCCTGACGCGGCTGCCCGGGCGAAGGTGTCAGCTCCGAAGCAAACCAGGTATCCGCATCCACCACCGCCTGTGGCTGACACAGGCGTCCATCCATGCCAAGTTTCTGACAACCAAGGCGCCCCGAGCGCCAGGTATGGATTTGCATGGCGTCGCCTTCATGAAAGTACCAGCCTTCCTGTGAACTAAGCCGGTGCCAGGCGGAGTACTCCCCTTCCGCCAGCAGATAATAAATGGCCGTCATGCTCGGGCGTAGTCCGTGACCGGTCCGTATTTGCTGTGGCGAAGTCTGGGTTCGCCGGTACCATCCCCCTTCCGGGTGGGCAACAAGACCCAGAGTCTCGACCAGGTAGCGCGGGCGGGCGGGCAGGGTCACTGCGCTATGCGAAACCATTACAGTTGCAGCAGTTGACCGGACTTGCGGTAGTCGAGCGCTTTTTCACCGGCAATCTTGCCGACCTGATCTCCCGGTCGCACCAGACGCCGGTGACTGAGCCCCATCACCGAGCCGCTGGTACTGGTATAGACTGGAATACGCTGATTGGGCTGATCGGCATCCAGCAGCACGATCTCGGCAAACAGTTGACCCGCCTCAACCCATTCCTCCAGAGCGCAGTGGAAAACCACCAGGCCCGCCACCGGTGCCTTGAGCACATCCAGGCCCTCCAGAGGCAGGGCCTGCACGCCGGAGACGCTCAGATCCGGAGGCTGCACCGGCAGATCCAGAATGCCGATATCACCCAGGTAGTGATACAGTCGCTCTGCGTCTTCTTTCGCGAGGGCGTCATCGACATCATGCTGTCCCCGGTATTCCACGGTGACGGCCAGCGGTGCCCTGCCAAGCGGCTTGTCCGGAAAGGCTTCAGACAATGCATACCAGAACTTCAGGTGCGTACCATCAAAGGCTACCGGACCGACGAGATCTTCCAGCAAGACGGTTTCTATCTCCAGCCGGGCAGCCATGGCACAGGCAGCTTCCTGCTGCACCCGTGCAGCATAGATATGCGCGGTGGTACGGTCATCGCAATGCAGATCAAGCACATAGTCTGCACCGAGGGACAGCATCAGCAACTGTTTTTTCAGTGCAGTCGCTTCGTCCAGTGCGACCCAGGACTCTATCGACTCACGAGCCGCCTTGCTCACCAAGTCCCGGTTCTGTTGCTCATCCATTCCCAGCTTGTCTTCTACGGCCAGAGGCACAGAATCAGCCAGCTCAGGAAAACCCCGGTTGAAGTTGCCTGTTCCGACCAGGTCGAAGCGGCCGGCGAGATAACCGGAGACGTTCTGTGAAAGACCGACCGGATTGGCGAAAGGCACGATAACAATTTCACCCCGGATCAGCCCCGACTGTTCCGCTGAATCCAGCCGTGACAGCAGATGCTGAAGCACCAGCAAACCGGGCCATTCATCAGCATGGAGCCCCGCCTGCAGATAGACGCGTGGGCCCGGGCTTCCACTGCCAAAGCGATACACGATTATCTCCCGATGGGTACCGGGGGAGGGAGAAATCAGGGGCACTCGTTCCTGCATGGGGATGCACTCTCTTTGGTCAGGCGGTTGCAAAACTGTTCGCTTATGGGGCACCGAACCTCTTCATTTTGGGCATCACCGGGGAATATTGCCACCGTGATTTCAGCGGACACCCGTATTTTCGGCCTTTCACAAAAACTGGCATCCGCTTTGCTGCCTGAAAGGTGACAGAGACTCAGGTTATGGCGGCCTTCCGTGCGCCGTCCAGCCTGACCACTGTTACCTCTACGCTCGTGCCTTGGGCCTCTTTTGAGGCCTTTTTTTTATTTTCCTGGCGGTTGCCAAACGCTGACAGGCGGGTCACTCTTGAGGTTTTACTGCCTGCAAACGGAAAGAAGCTTTGTCCGGACCCACTGCCCTGCTTTCAGGGATTCTCGCGCTGATACTGCTGCTCTATTTCCTGCTCGCTCCAGCCGGGATCGATCCCAGACCCTGGGATCCCCCAGAAGACTCCGGCCTGACCGGGCCTTACAAACCCAACAACGACTTGCTCAATGCCGAGATCATTGCCCGCGGCCGCCTGCGCGGGCCGGAAGATGTGGCGCGTTCGCGTAAAGGGCTACTGTATGCCGGTCTTGCCAACGGGGATATTGTACAGATCGACAAGGAAGAGAATGTCCAGACCCTGGTCAATACCGGTGGGCGCCCCCTGGGTCTGCATTTTGACCCTCAGGGCCGGCTGATCATTGCCGATGCGCACCAGGGGCTACTACGTCTGACGCTACCCACGCACCTGGAGGTGCTAACCCAGCAAAACGATGACGTCACAATCAACTTTGCCGATGATGTGACGGTGGGCCGTGATGGCGCAATCTATTTCACTGATGCCAGCGCCCGGTGGGATCTTGACCAGTACCGTCGCGACGCCCTGGAAAGCCAACCCAGTGGCAAACTGATCCGCTACAATCCGGAAACGCGACACAGCGAAGTTCTGATGGAAGACCTGTTCTTCGCCAATGGCGTGGCACTGGCGGCGGATGAATCCTTTGTGCTGGTCAATGAGACCTGGGGTTATCGCGTCAGTCGTCTCTGGCTCACGGGCGAGCGGGCCGGTGAAAGGGAGGTTTTTCTGGAAAATCTGCCCGGCTTCCCGGATGGTATTTCTACCGACCGCAACGGCCACTTCTGGATTGCCCTGGTCGCTCCGCGAAACCAGGTGCTGGATGCCATTCACCCCTATCCTTTCCTGAAGCGTCTGAGCGTCAAACTCCCTCCCTTCCTGCAACCGGAACCCCAAGCCTATGGACTCATCGCCCGCTATGATGCGGAGGGAAATCTGATCAGCCAGCATCAGGACCCGGGTGGCTATCATGTGTATGGAGTCACCTCCGTCCAGGATAGCCCGGCTGGATTGCTGCTCGGGACCCTGGACGGTAACCGTCTGGCCAGACTGGACTTCCCTCCTCCCTGACCTTACACACCGCTTTTGATTCTTGCCGCCAAATCACGCGAAGTCGGCAACTCTTTGCTATGCTGATTAACAAATGATCGCAACGAGGTAAGTCATGTCGCCTGTGAATATTGCTGAGGCCAGCCGCGAGTTTCTGGCACTGATTGAAGTGCTGGATGATGCCTACTGGGAAGCATCCACCATCGAGAACAAAGACAGTATTTATGATGTGCTCAGTGTGTTTCAGATGGAAATCGCTGAGCTCAACAAACTCAGCATCCAGGATCACGAATACCCGTATGAAATCATCACCGAGGGCGCACGGCAGGTCGGCCGCAAACTGCATGCGATGCGCGAAGTAGTGGATGAGTTGGTTGAGCGCAGCCGCACCCGAATCCAGCTCAAGCAGTGCCTGAAGGCCGTGGTGATGATCATGGATCAGCACACCCGACGCTAAAGGCAAGCCCTCTTCCTAGTCTTCCGTGCAGCGACTGATGGCGTAGATCAGTCTCGCCAGTGCGGGCAGGTGATGCCCTACCAGCGTCAGGCCCGAGGTCAGCAATGCCACACTGATATCGCGATCCGGGTCTGCCCATCCGAATTTGTTGATCAGACCCAGGTGGCCATAGGCACGACCACTGCGATAGCCGTACAGACCGAATGGGTCTGCGCCCAGCATCATTCCGGCGCTGTAGCGCATGGGAATCATCATGGTCCGGTCAATGGTGAGGTTTCCGTACTCATGCACCGCCCGGGATAGCGTCAGCGGCTGGATCACCCGGCGCCGCTGCCAGGTACCGCCCTGCAACAGCATTTCAAAGAAGCGTCCGGTCTCTTCGGCAGTGGCGTACATGTTGCCAGCCGGTATGACGGCATCCATCCAGCGGGAATCGTTCGAGACTTCCGCTGCAGTGCGCATGTCCGCTCCGAGCGCCCGTTTTTCTACCATTGAAAGCGGGAAAGGGGTAGCCAGCCCGGTGGCATAGTTCTTGGCTGCCTGATGCCGGAATCGTGGCTCAAGCCCATAGCGGAAATAAGTCATCTTCAGGGGCTTGCGCAGGGTCTTGTCGAGATAGTCCTGAACGGATTGTCCCGTGACCGCCTCGATAACCCGCTGCAGTACAAAGCCACCGGTGATCGCATGATAGGCCAGCTTGGCACCGTCTACTGCTATCGGCTTGGCATCGCACAACAGTTGCCAGATCAGGTCCGGGTTATAGAGTGTGTCTAATGGCTCATTCGCCGGCAGGCCCGGAATACCGCCCCGATGTGCCAGAATCTGATGAATAGTGATGGTCTGTTTGCCTTTGCGGGCAAACTCCGGGAGATAGAAACTGACCGGATCCAGCAGATTCACCAGGCCATCTTCAGCCAGTTTATGCATCAGTACGGCGGTAACGGCCTTGGAGGCTGAAAACAGGCACATCGGCGTGTCCAGCCGCATGGGTTCCCGCTGTTCGTGCTTGAGATCTCCGGGC
>JAUIAZ010000286.1 GCA_030427465.1 Gammaproteobacteria bacterium
ACTGAAATTCCTGCCTTCAGGGCCTTCCAGCAGCATTATTTTCAACTCATCCGGCAACTGCTCACTGAGTACTATGGCATGTTGCAGAGTATGCCGGCGGCCGGTTACCCGGCGGAGGACATACCCACGATCACTTTACCCCAGGTACGTGGATTTCTCAGTCGCAAAAGTGAGCTTGAGCGGGCATTTGAGCTTCGCCTGAACGAAGCTTTCGCACGGATTTCTGAACCGGGCAGGAAGAGCCGGAAGCAAGGGCGCATTGGCCACAAAAACCAGGCCCAGAGTCTGGAAGACCGGATCAGCCAGTATGCGTTGGTCGATGATGCGCAGATGAACCTGCAGGTACTGGTGACGAAAGGCAGTCTTTCCATGATGCAAACCTGTGGCGCAGCCATGGCAGAGCTGGACTTGCGCCTGCAACATGTCCTCTGTCATCGCGTTAATCTGCTGGTCAGCCCCGCCAGTCCGCGCGTCGTCGCTGACTGCTTCACTGATGCGCTGCTGGCTGCCGATATCATGGATGAGGTACGCCAGCCAGTACTGGCCCTGTTCCTGAAGTGTCTGTGTGAGCGGTTTCCCGAGCTTCTGAGCCGCATCAATCAGGCATTTGTGCAGCGGGGTATCTTGCCTGAAATAGATCAGGATGAAGCGGCCCTGCATGCGCGGGAGGTCCAGGAAGAGGCCCAGGCTCTGGAGCGGCGCGAGTCCCTGATAGAGGCCATCGCCGGAGAGGAAGCCAGCTCCGGGCGCGTGTCTGTGGACAAGTTGTTCGCGGGCCTGGATGAACTGATCCGCAAGGCGGAAGCAGATGTCGGCCTCAGGAATCATGTGGCAGAAGTCGATGAAGACCTGCCTCCCATTGGCCAGGACGATCTGATGTTGCTGCTGGCCCAGTTGCCCTTACCGGAGTTTGGCGGCCCGGACGATGACTATCCCGAGCTGACCGCTCCGGAGGGTACCCTAATTCAGGAGATAACCCACGCAGTGGAGGCGACCGGAAAAACGCTGGAGGCGCGCTGGGCAAACTGTCTGAGTATGGTCTCCCTGCTGTTCGAAAAACTGGATGAAGAGGGCTCGATCAGCCCGGTGATGCTGGCGGTAGTCAATGGCTTGCGTGTGCCTTTTGCGCGGGCGGCGGTCCTGGATGAAACCTTCTTTGCCGACACCGATAACCCGGCCCAGGATTTGTTCAACATGATCACGCGGGCAGGCGCAACCTGGACGCCGGCGCCCAGGCGTCGCCGCGACTCACTGTTTAACAAGCTCAGCACCCTGGTTTACCAGGTGGCCCGCGATTTCATTGACGATTACACGGTATTCTCCGCTGCCCTGGATGACCTCGACCTCTTCCTGCATGCGGAAAGACGTCGTGCGCGCCTGGTCGAAGAGCGCATCATTGCTGCTGAAAAAGCCAGAGCCCGGACAGAGGGCGCGCGACGGGATGCCCGTCAGCATGTATATCGTGTCTTCGGTGAACCACTGCCGGAGGGGGATCTCGGAGAATTTCTCGGCACCGTCTGGGAACAGATCCTGTTCTTTCTGCTGAATCAGAATCTGGGTAAGGATGATGAACTCTGGCAACTGGCGATGGAGCTGGAAACCCAGATGCTGTGCTTTGAAGCAGCGGCTGATCAGGGCCTCCCTGACGAGCTGTCTTCTGGACTCAACCGGCTTTATGATGCCACCGGGCTCGATGAATGGAGACGCCAGCGCTGGCAAGGGCGTCTTGCTGCGGCGCTGGTCCGCTCTGCCACTACAGGAGAGGACGAGCCGGCTGCTGTTCCACCTTCTGCGGCGACAGGCCCGAGGGAAACGCCTTCTGTCGCGAAGTCAGCCAGCGCCGGGCCTGTCAACGCCGATTCAGCAGAAGCAGAAGCCGAATCTTCCGGGGGCAAGCCAGGCGAAGCCGCTGTGTCTGAAACCACGGCGACCGCGGCTGAAACCCCGGTGACGCAAACCGAGCCTGCGGATATGCGTCCCGAAGCTTTAACTGAGCCGGAGCCCCAACCCGATAAGCGCGTCATTGCTGAAGAAATTCTTGCAGTTGTCGACCGCCTGAATATGGGTGCCTGGCTCCAGCAGGGCCAGGGTGAATCCGCGAACAAACTGCGCATCGGCGCTTACATCCGTCCTACCGAGACCTTTGTGTTCGTCAATCGCGCGGGGAATAAAGTTGGGCAGATGCATCGCCTGGAACTGGCGGAAGCCTTGCAGGACGGTGAGTACCGGCTGCTGGATACCGGAATGATGTTCGAACGGGCGCTGGAATCCGTCGTGAAGACACTGCGCGCCTGATCTGGAGTCGACCTGCCCGCCGGTGTGTCTGCGGACAGGTCTCAGTGTCTACGTTTTAATCCCTTTCGATCGCCAGAGCCACACCCATACCGCCACCGATACACAGCGTCGCCAGACCTTTTTTGAGATCGCGGGCCTTCAAGGCATGGATCAGTGTCACGAGTACCCGACAACCCGATGCGCCGATGGGATGGCCCAGTGCAATGGCACCGCCATTGACGTTCACTTTGGAGGTATCCCACTCCAGCGAGCGATTCACGGAGATGGCCTGCGCCGCAAACGCTTCATTGGCTTCAATCAGGTCGAGATCGTCCACAGTCCAGCCCGCCCGGCTGAGGCACTGTTGGGTGGCAGGCACCGGGCCGAGCCCCATGGTGGCCGGATCGACACCGCCGTTACCGTAGGCTTTGATGTACGCCAGCGGTTCCAGACCCAGTTCCTTTGCCTTGGCTTCAGTACAGAGCAGCACTGCCGCCGCACCATCGTTCAGGGTAGAGGCATTGCCGGCCGTTACTGCGCCATCCTTACGGAAGGCGGGGCGAAGTTTGGCCAGGCTCTCTGCGGTGGTGCCTGCACGTACGCCCTCGTCGCGATCGACAATCAGCGGATCCTTTTTGCGCTGAGGCACACTGACGGCGCAGATCTCCGCATCAAAGGCACCCGCTTCCTGGGCTGCAGCCGCTTTCTGTTGGGAACCGGCGGCAAAGGCATCCAGCTCTTCACGACTGAGCTCGAACTTGTCGACCAGGTTTTCCGCCGTAATGCCCATGTGGTAGTCATTGAAGGCATCCCAGAGGCCATCCCGGATCATGCTGTCTTCCAGAGTCCAGTTGCCCATTTTTTGTCCACTCCGGCTTTTCGGCAGAAAGTGCGGAGCCAGGCTCATGCTTTCCTGGCCACCAGCAATGATGCAGTCAGCATCACCCAGCATCAGGGCCTGAGCCGCCAGTTGTACTGCCTTGAGGCCGGAACCGCAGACCTTGTTGAGCGTCATGGCGGGTGTACTGTCAGGCAGTCCTGCCAGACGGCTGGCCTGACGGGCCGGGTTCTGACCGCAACCGGCTGTCAGAACCTGACCCAGAATGACTTCCTGTACAGCACCTGCAGCCAAGCCAGTATCGGCAAGCAGCGCTTCTATGACGGTGCGCCCCAGTTCGTGGGCGGGCAAAGTGGAAAGACTGCCGCCAAAACTGCCGATGGCGGTGCGTTTGGCTGCAACAATGGCAACTCGGTTCATGCGGGAATTCTCCTGGCTGGACTGAAAATCACAGCAGTATACCGAACTCGAGAACCCCACCGTAGGTATTTTCAGCGACCACAGCACTCAGCCCGCCATGGAACCAGCCCGGAGAAAAGCCCAGGCCCAAGGTAAAGGTCGTATCGGGTTCTATATCCGACGAGTCAGCGGCCCCGGAGGCGAGGTTGTAGCGAATGCCGCCGCGCAACTGGAGCCAGTCCAAAGCGTCGTATTCGCCGCCAATCGCCAGGTACTGTCTGTCATCTTCAAATCCGCTGGCACTGTTGCGAGTCAGGTCGAGATCGGCCGTCGCAGTCCAGTCGCTGGCAGCGTAAGCAAAACCGAGGGAAACGTGAGGTTTCAGTTCAACGGTTTCACGGCGGCGATTGTTTTGTGCATCAACGAGTTCCACCGTCGTCAGATCCCGGCTGATTAGGTTGCGAGCCCGGAAGCCCGCCGTATACTGTTGCTCACTGCCGAAGCGGTAGGCCAGGCCGAGGTCGAGATTGAAGCCCCGCTTGTCGGTTTCGTTGCGGGCGCTGTCAAAGTCGTCTTCATCGAAATTGTCGATGTCTGCCAGATAATAGAAAGAACGGATTTCCTGATACTTGGGCGTTATCCCGACCTGGAAGTCCCTACCTGCGACCGTGAAGGTATTCGCCAGCGTGATGCCGACTTCTGATACGGCAATGCCCATGACTTCACCTTCAGATGTCGGGTCATCCGTGATGTCTGCGAGGTCTGTGTTCAGATCCCCTGGCGTCGGGTTGTTGATAGCCAGCAGGGCTTCTGCCTCGGAAACCAGGCGTTCCACCTCCGCCTGGTCGTTGTAGCGTCCAATCACGAGGACATCTGCCGAACTGCTGAAATGTGCTGCCCAGGCCCACTGTCGTGATGAGCGACCAAAACCGGTCAGGACACCTATAGAGCCATGGGCGGCTGAATTGTCCAAAGCACTGAGGTCGCTGTTAACGGCATTGGCCGCATCCACTACCGCCTGCAGACGGGTACGGATCAGGTTGACGTCATTGCCGCCCGTTGCGGCATTCAGGTCATCAATGGCTTGCTCCAGGGTTTCCCAGCGGTCTTCATCCTGAAAGCGGTCAATATCATCAATCAGGTCTTCGTCCATGGTGGCCTGAATCCCCAATGAAGGAAAAACCAGCAGACC
>JAUIAZ010000287.1 GCA_030427465.1 Gammaproteobacteria bacterium
CCGCCAAACTGCGGGAGTTCGATGGCCTAAGCAACATTCAGGATGACCTGCCCTTTGGTCAGCAGCAGTATATCTTCCGCATGAACCCGACCGGTGAAGCCCTCGGCCTGACCACCAGCAGCGTTGGTCAGCAGATACGCGCGGGCTTCGACGGCCAGCTGCTGCAGGTATTCCATGAAGGCCAGGATGAAGTGGAAGTGAGGATCATGCTGCCGGATGAGGAGCGCGACCGGCAGGAAAGTCTGCAGAGCTTCCCGGTTGTGACACCTCAGGGTGCGGTCGTTCCCCTGAGCAATGTCATTGATCTCGAGAGCCGGCGGGGCCTGGAGCTGTTGCGGCATACCGATGGACGACTGGGCATACATGTAACGGCAGACGTAGATCCCACACGGACCAATGCCAATCAGGTTACCGCCCAGCTCGAGGAAAGCTTCCTGCCGGACCTGGTTCAGCAGTTCGGCATCAACTATTCCCTCAAGGGCAAGGCCGAGGAGCAGCGGGATACGGCCGCTGACATGCAGATTGGTGCGCTGGTTGGTATTACTCTCATGTATCTGGTGCTGACCTGGGTGTTTGGCTCTTACAGCTGGCCTCTGGCCGTTATGGCTGCCATACCTTTTGGCCTGACCGGTGCCATTTTCGGGCACTGGCTTCTGGGTCTGGATCTGACCATTCTGTCGCTGTTCGGCTTCTTCGGGCTTTCCGGCATTGTCGTCAACGACTCCATCATTCTGGTGACCTTCTATCAGGAACTGCGGCGTCAGGGGCAGAGCCGTCACTCGGCTCTGGTCGATGCGGCTTGCCTGCGCCTGCGTGCAGTACTACTGACCTCCCTGACCACGATTGCAGGGCTTCTGCCGCTGTTGTTTGAAACCTCCCTGCAGGCGCAGTTCCTGATTCCGATGGCCGTCAGCATTTCCTTTGGGCTGGCTTTTGCTACGCTACTTGTGTTATTGGTCATCCCCGTTTTGCTATCGCTCATTGAAGGAGCGGCAGAGAGGCTGAAGGCAGTAGCGCCTGACACTGCGGAAACAGGACGAACCCGAGCATGACTGACATCTTCTATTCAACCACGTTCTGGCAATATGCCAGCATTCCCGTGATCGCCGCCCTGATCGGCTGGATCACCAACTGGCTTGCCATCAAGCTGACTTTTCTGCCCCTGGAGTTTATTGGCATCCCGCCCTTTCTTGGCTGGCAGGGCATCATTCCGTCCAAAGCCGAGAAGATGGCCGAAATTGCCGTAGACTCCACCATCGCCAAACTCGGCACTGTGCAGGAGGTTTTCGAGCAGATTGATCCGCAGATCCTTGCCCAGTACATCGTCGATGCCAACATGCCGCGCATTGAGGAGTATGTCGATGAGATCATGCTGGAGGAGTACCCCACCCTTTGGGACAACCTGCCCGACAGTGCCAAGCAGTTGCTCTACGCCCGGGTTCGCAGTCATGCCCCGGCACTGGTCGACAACCTGGTTCAGGAAATCAATAACCAGGTGGATTCTCTCTTCGATATCAAGGAAATGGTCAAAGAGCAGCTACGGGAAAACAAAGAACTGCTGAATCGCTTGTTCCAGGAGTGTGGCGACAAGGAGTTCCGCTTTATCATTAACAGCGGTCTGTGGCTGGGCTTTATCTTCGGCTTGATCCAGACGGCACTCTGGTGGTTCCTGCCCATCGACTGGGTCCTCCCGGTGTGTGGCCTGATCGTTGGCCTGGGCACCAACTGGGTGGCCCTGAATGTCATATTCCGCCCTCTGAACCCGGTAAAAGTCGGACCATTCCGCCTGCAGGGACTGTTCCTGCGACGGCAGAAAGAAGTAGCCGGTGTATTCTGCAATATCGTGACCCATGAGGTACTGACCGTTTCCAACATTGTTGAAGCCATGCTCAACGGTCCGGAAGGCGACCGCACCCGGGCACTAATCCAGAAGCACGTCAAACCGGTCGTTGACGAAGTGGCGGGGATCGGTCGCCCGCTGACCCAGCTGGTGATGGGTCCGAAAGGCTTTGCCGAACTGAAGCAGCGGGTGGGCGAAAAGGCCGTTGCCATTTCCCACCATACCTTCAACGACAAGATGTTTAACGATGATCGGGCCGAAGCGGTCGAGCGTATCATGAGAGAACGGATGGAGGCGCTCGCTCCGGTGGAGTTCCAGAATCTGTTGCGGCCCTGTTTCCAGGAAGATGAGCTGAAGCTGATTCTGATAGGAGGCGGACTGGGTTTTCTGGCCGGTCTCGCACAGCTGATTCTGATTTTCGGACAATCCCTGATGAGCTGAGCCACAGGCACTGTTGGCGAATGGAGACAGTGTAATGTCGAATTTTTTGACATAATTTCACATTTCCGCCTAGAATTGGATAACAGTGTAAACATTCCAGAGGATTTAGAAGTGAGTAATGCTCTGATTTCGGCCTACAGACACAGCTCTACCAGCTCCCTGCAGTTGATTGAAAAGCAGCTGTTCCGTGACGTGAAGCGACTGATTCGTTATCAGGGCGCTGTCCCGGCAGAGATGAGCGAGAACTACGATGCCATGATTCTCGCCCGATTCAATGCCCTCAATGAGCTTGAAAAACGCCTCTAAACCTGTAGTAATACCGGACAAGGGTAAGGCCTGACCACGGCGGTCGGGCCTTTTTTGTTTCGGGGTTCACAATTCATGAATGTCTTCTCCCGGCTGCTGCTGGGGCTATCTCTCCTGCTGACTCTGCTGGTGCTTTACCTCTGGCTGTGGCTGCCACGGCAGTGGATAGAACAGGCGGTAACCGGAGCTGCCGATCAGGCGCTGGAATTGAAAGTCAGCGGCAACGACTGGAACCCCTTCACTGGTGCCTGGTACTGGCGGGATGTCACCCTGCGCAACGCTCAGGGCTTCGTCTTTTCAGCCGACCGTATCCATATGAACATCAATCTGCTCGCGGTGTTCAGCGATACCGGGCTGGTCCGGCAGGGGCGCATCAGTGGCCTGTCCGTGCAGGTTTCACCTGCGGAGTCAGCGGAAGCTTCCGGGGCTCTGCCTGTATATGGCCTTCCGCGTCTGCTGGCATCGTTTCAGTCTGACTGGGGTGCCTGGCGAATCGATGTTGCTGATATCGAGCTGAATGACGGCCTCTCGCGCCACCGGCTGAGCCTGGATCAGGCAGTGGTGCATAATCTGGAAACCGGGCAGGAAGACTGGGCCTTGGGTCTACGTATCGAAGGCAGGTGGAACCGTGCCCCTCTGAAGGCCGATGCTCGCCTAGAGATGTCGGGCGAGCGCTTCACGCGCTGGCTGGATATTGAGAGCTTCGAAGGGACGCCGCTGCAGGCCGAGGGTCTGTTGCCCCCGTTGCCACCCATTGAGGCACGTCAGATCAGCCTGAAAGGTGAAGCCCTGCGAATCCGCAGCGGCAGGGGTACCAATGAAACACTCAGCCGCTTCTCCATCCAGCTCCGGCAGGCCAGCTGGCAGCATGACCAATGGGCCTACACGGCCGAGCAGTTGCGACTTGGCGTTCGGGAATGGCAAGGGCTATGGCAGGATGACACCCTGCTACAGACACGGGGTTACCTCAGTGCAGAGGCCAGTGGCCTGTCTGTCTGGGATGCCGCCGGTGAAACCCGTCAACTCTATGCCCAGAGCCAGAACGTCAGCGTGACTCCGCTCGAATGGCGAGCCACGACCGGCCAGAGCCGCGAGTTCCTGATCGGGGAAGCCTCACTCTCCGGCGGCGAGCTGACCGCATTGGACAGTAAGCTGCCCATCCGAGGCCCTCTTGAGTTTGACACGCTGGATATTCAGGAGCTGAGCTGGGCCGCCTACCCGCCTTCTGCCAGACCCACGGTCCGGCTACAGTCAGCCACGCTTAACGGGTTTCAGGGCGATGTAACATCGCTGCTGTTCCCGGACGAACTGCCAGATGCCGACCTGCAGGTTTTCCGCATACACATCGCCGGTCAGACCCGCCTGTCGCTCGGCGCGGATGCTTCACCCGCCGCCTGGCCGTTGCGGCTGGACCCGCTTGTTCTCGAAGGCCTGAAGACCGGTGGGGACCCGCAGCCACTCAGCTTCCAGGCAAAGGTGGGCATTAACTCCCAGAGTTCAGCCAGCCTGGAGGGCTATTTCTGGCCCCATAAGAGTAACCCCTCCTTCCAGTTGAGAGCATCATCGGAACTCCTGTCACAGGAGAATCTGGCGCCGCTGCGGGATCAGGGCTGGCTCAAGACCCTGCCCCAGCCAGGCACACGTCTGGATCTGATGTTCTCGCGCGAGGGCTCGCTCGGTAGTGGTCGCCTGACCTGGACGGCCGCCGATTCTGCGGCTCGCTTTGAACAGAACCTGAGCGCCAACCTGGAACCGGAAAATTTCAGCTGGAAGGCGTGGTTTCAGAAACTGGATCCAGACTGGTAAGCCTTTCTGGCAGCGCAGTGCCGAAATCCTCCAACTGGTGACCGGCCGTCTGACGCACCCAGTCCTGCAGTGTGATCCCGGCATAGTGTTTCTCAAGCAGGGCATCGTGCCCCTGCATCAGCTGCATAACGGCCGCAATATCGGTAGTCGGTTCAGGCTGACCGATGTCGGGGGAGCGCAAGACGTGCAGCAGTTCGCCCAGGGTGCACTTGTCGGGTGCCCGCCCCGGCTGGATATGATCCGCTTCTTCACCGCACAGTGACAGTATTCTGGCTGCCAGCAGGCGGTCTACCTGACGGCGGCTGACTTC
>JAUIAZ010000288.1 GCA_030427465.1 Gammaproteobacteria bacterium
ATGTGATTGCCTGGAGAGGACTGGATGCCTTCGGTGAAGACCGAACATGGAATATCGTGCCGTATCCTGAGCTCAGGGGCCTGACTCAGGAGGCGATAGAGAAACGCCCCGAGGACCCGGTCGGATATTTATGTGATTCCTTCAAACTCAAGCGCAGACATGAAACCACGATCAATGCGTTCCAAAAATGGGTGGAAGAAGAAAAGCAGCGCACCGAATAGATGCTTGGCTACCAGCACCGCGCTCACTCTTTGAGCGCATCTTCCTGCCGACGTACAGCCGATAATGTGGAAGCCAGGATGCCTGTCGGAACAGCGACCAGGCCAAGGCCAATCATCAGGACGATGAAGGTGAAAAAACGCCCGCCCAGGGTAATGGGGTATATGTCTCCATTATCGACTGTTGTGAGAGTGGCGACGGACCACCAGAGGCAATCAAAGATTGAGCGGAAGACTTCTGGTTGAGCGGCATTTTCGAAGTGGTAAATCCCCACTGCTGAGAGATATAAAACCACCAGACTGGCCGAGGTAAAAATGATCAGCTCCTCTTTAGCCAGACGCAGTGCTTTGGCAAATCGTTGTAATGCGCTGTTGTAGCGAGCCAGCTTTAAAATACGCGCCAGTCGAAGAAGCCTGACCAGACGCAGCGTGCGAAGATCGACAGCAAAAGCCAGATAGAAGGGCAGAATTGCCAGTAAATCGACCATACCGTAGAAGCTGAAAATAAATCGCAGCCTGTTCGTCGAAAGAAAAATACGGGTGAGGTACTCAATAGTGAATATCAGGACCACCACAATTTCCGAGTACCTGAGAAAGGTCAGTGCATTTTCATCAAGATCCGGTAGCTGCAGTCATGATTTTCGGCCATTCCTGACAAAAATTTCCCTGAATGTTCGCTTTAGGAAAACACAGGGGGTAGCGGTGCGGGGCGAAGCTCCCAATCTGTCGTTAATCGCGGACGTTGACTGCTGTTTAGTAGCAAACGTCGGGCTACGCTTCTCGGGCCAGAAACCAGGCAAATAGCGAATCAACAAAGACAACGCAGGTACAGTCAGCTGGAACCTATACTTGCTTGGCAGAATGTTCAAGTTCACCATCGAGCCTTTAGCGATTTCAGATTTTCGGCGATTAGGGGCAGTATTTCTTGGAATCCCGGTGCAAGCTGGATTTTTTTCCTGAAACTCATGTTTAGTGGGATTTTGACAGTTGCCTTAAACGGACGAAATTCCATAAGTGTCTGAAATTCCAGGGTCCGGAATCTCACCTTCTGCCGGACCCCACACGTGTCTGACAGATGTCCCGAGAGTGAGCGGGATCCAGCGAAGCCTTCGAATTACCGGGTTAGCGAACCTGTGCACATTTTCTGACCGAAACTTTGGTATATTCGCCGGGTCGCCTGCAAGTCGTGCGGGCACACTGAAAAGTACCCATTGACGTCAGGAAGACGGCTTTAAACGAAAGGATTCGAATATTCGTCAGTGCGTTGACGAGTCAGCCCTTCCTTTTTTTGCCTTTCACCTGGCCTCAGGTCTTAGCCCTTGTTAGAGAAAGGAAGCCTCTATGCTGTTATCGAACCCTCTTCCATCCCGTCGCCTTTTTTTGGCGACAACGCTCTCCGCTGTTTTTCTGACCGCCTGTGGTGGTGGCGGCAGTGATGGCAGTGATTCCGCGACGGATGTCGCAGCGGAGGAAGAGCAAACCGTCAGCGGTACCATTGTCGTTCCGGAAACGACTCAAGTTTCTACTCTCGGTATCCTGTCAAAATCGCCCCTGAAGCGCCTCGCTCCTGCTGCGGCTGCACCGTTGGCCGCGCTCGCAACCGATTCATGCGGCGATGTCCCTGCAGGCTATCAGGCCTTACCCGGCCTGATCGTTGAGTTCCTTGACATTGGCAATGAAGTGGTAGCCACGCTGACAACCGACAACTGCGGCGCGTTCACCGGCTCGGTACCTGCCAGCGCCATCAACACCCGCATCGTTTTGAACAAAGTGCAGTCTCTGGATTTCGACATCGGAGACTTTATCGGTAAAGAGTCCCGACTTGTCTCCACTTTGCCTGAAAACGCGGAGCTGGTGATCAGTGTCATCCAGGGAATTGGTGAGGGCAAGGTGGCACTGACGGTCACGGACAGCGCATCTGGCAAAGCGGTGCTGGGGCTCGATGAGAGTCATCTCGACCTTCTCGTCAACAACAATCCGGCCAGCCTGAGTGATTTGAGCTACGGTGCAGCAATTGCCCAGAACATGAGCGTATCTCTGGTGATGGATGCCAGTTCCTCCATGACCTTCAATTATTACGATCAGGTCTCTCAGCAAAGTCTGGAGCCCTTCACCATTGCCAATCTGGCGACTCACACCTTTCTGGATGGTCTTGAAGACGGTACCGATGAGGTGGGCATGGTGGTCTTTTCCTCCGCTGTCACCACGTTGAATGATGAATATTTACAGAATTTGTCCTGGGTAGACGCGAACGGAAGCAGCGTACCTGATTTCCAGTTCTCCGCAACGGGGCTCAGTAGACAAATGTCTGATTTGCACACTTTGGCCGATATCTATGACCCACAGTCTGAAATTTACAGCGGCTTTCGGTTGTCAGAGAAGCACGCCAAACATCCTCTGACAACAGAGAAGTTCGTAGCTTCTGTCTACCCCTGGGGTGGCAGCACATCTTTATATGACGGCACGATGGCCGGTCTGGATCTGGTTAAGCTTGGCAGCAACCCGCGAAAGCTGATCGTCGCCATGACCGATGGTTTCGAAAACTCCAGCGACAGTACTCTGGACGATGTGATCGACAGGGCCAAAAACGAGGGTGTGCCGGTCTATACCGTTGGCTTCGGCAGTGAGAATGATGTCGGGGTCAATGAGTTGGAAAAGTTAGCTGTCGAAACTGGCGGTGAGTTCAGCCTGGTGGAAGGTAGCAATCTAACCAGCCTTTTCCAGAGCATTCAGACCGGCGTACGCTTTCAATATGTGGCCACTTTGGGTAGCCCCTTGCCGGGCGGCGCGGCTTTGAGTGTTACCGTCGAGTATGCCGGGAATAGAGTGACGCGTGAGCTGAATCTCCCCTGACTTGTTGTTGTGGCGGTCCTGACAAAGTTATGCGGACAGCGCAGCTGGCAGCGCTTTCAGACCGCCACCCTCTCATCTCGGGGAGCATATTCAAATACATCTGAATAGCAGGCGGCTTCTTTCAAACCCCTGAGTTTGAGTCTGTCGATGGTGCCGTAGACCATTCGTGGGGAGCCACACAGGTAAAACTGATAAGCCGCCAGGTTTTCAAGTTCTTTCTCAATGACCTCGTAGATAAAACCCGAGGCGCCTGGCCACCGGGCGTCAGCACTTTCCAGGATGGGTGTAAAGCTCAGGTTTGTGTGCTTCTCTGTCAGACCCTGAAATGCCTCGACCCCGTGGAATTCTTCAGGTTTTCTGTTCGACCAGTAAATTGACACCGACGCATCCGGTCTCCGCCTGAGTATGGTTTCGGTCAGGCATTTGATCTTGGCAATGCCCGAGCCCGCGGCGATCAGCAGGTGGGGCAGGTTGAGATCGGTTTGCAGGTATGCCTGCCCCAGAGGCAAAGTGATTTTTACCGGAGCCCCGGTATCCCGGAGTTCGCAAAGGTGCGCGATGATCCTGTCCGTAAATTCACCGGTATGCTGAATCAAGAGCTGCAGACGGCGAGGGGCTTCCGGGTCAAAGCCGTTGGCGATGGAATAAAAGAGCGATTGCAGGCAGCCGTCTCCGTTCACATCCAGTTCCAGCTGCAGGTACTGGCCAGCCTGATAGGCCGGCTCTGTGCCAGGCGGCGTTTGCAGCTCTACCTGAAAAGTAGTTGATGTCAGGTTGCTTACGCTTAATACCTGACCTGCGTGGGTAAGCTGCGGCGGTGCTGTGGTGGTGGCTGGATGGCTCATTGATAAACCCCTGTGACGCTTTTGGTAATGATTCGGGGCAAGTTTAGGAGGGTTCTAAAGTGATAAAAAATGGTATATTTTCACTCTTCGATTAATTTTTCTCATGTTTTGGTATGATTGAACGCATCCACCTTCGTGTCATCCACGCGGTTGAACAGTACGGCTCGCTGACAGCGGCTGCCAGGGAGCTGTGTGTTACCCAGTCCGCGCTGAGTCATACCATGCGCAAGCTGGAAGACAATCTCGGCACGGCGGTCTGGCTGCGGGAAGGGCGCAGCCTGAGGCTGACACAGGCGGGGCGTTATCTGCTGAATATTGCGAATCGTGTGCTGCCCTTGCTCGATCATGCTGAGGACAAGCTGAAGCAGATTGCGCAGGGCGAGCGCGGGACCTTGAGAATCGGGATGGAGTGCCATCCCTGTTACCAGTGGTTGCTGAACGTGGTGTCTCCCTTTCTGGATGCCTGGCCGGATGTCGATGTGGATGTGAAACAGAAGTTCCAGTTCGGAGGTGTCGGTGCACTGATGGATTATGAGATCGATCTGTTGGTGACACCAGATCCTTTCTATAAAGCGGGCCTCTGCTTCGTTCCTGTCTTTGATTACGAGCAGGTATTGGTCGTGCCCCGGCATCATCGCCTGGCTGCTCTGCCCCATGCGGAAGCAGAAGATCTGCGTGACCAGGTTCTGCTGACTTACCCTGTCGCCACGGATCGTCTGGATATCTATACGCAGTTCCTGAACCCGGCAGGCGTCGTGCCCAGGCTGCACAAGACCAGCGAAGCTAC
>JAUIAZ010000289.1 GCA_030427465.1 Gammaproteobacteria bacterium
TACTTGTTGATGGTTTTGGCTTTGGCCGGTGACTCGACAATAACTAGCGATTTCCCCATGAGGATGGTTCTTTCCTGATTCTGGTTTGGGCACATATATAAGTGCTGAACTGGCAAGGGTCAAGGCACAACTGCAACTCTCTCCCTGCCAGACGGGTCTTTTCCTGGCATTTTTTGCCGGTTGGCCGGGCTTTTAATGCGCCAGATTTGCGTAAACCCTTCTGCTCAACAACACTATTAAAGGTAAGGTTCTTAAATCAATGATTATTTGGCATTTATTGACGCACTCCTATGGGCATTATTATCGGCGTTCTGGCATTTCTTCTGGTTGGCGGCGGCATTTTCAGCGGCATCCTCTATTCCCGGCAACAGGCAGCAGCCATGAGAGAAAGGCAACTCAAGGCAATCAGCCAGAAATATGAAGAGCTGAAAAAACTCTACGACATCCTGTTCCTGACAGACGACCAACCGGAAGTCCCTGCGCTACTCAACAAAGCCCTGCTGGGATTCGCAAGAGATATGCGCAAACTCGATCCGAAATCTCCTGAGCGCCATCAACTGGTCGAACAGCACAGCCATCTTGATGCCGGTTTTAGCGAAGGCAGCCTGCGACCCAGAGGTGAACGCCTGGTGAACAGCGACAACGCCCTCACCTCTCTGCTGTCCAGCTATGCGGTGATCGTGCAGAAACTCCAGAGATTCAAGGTCAGAGGCATGATTGCCACTCACCAGTATGAGGAATACGCGCTACATTTACGCAAACTCAGTCTGGATACCGAAGTATCCAGCCACCTGGCATTCGCCGAAATCATGATCGGCAACTCCGAGCGATTAAAGGCAGAGGGCCACCTGAAGCACGCCCGGGAATGCCTGAAGAAAACCAGCCTTGAGATCCCCGACAAAGCCGAACGAATACGGGAACTTACGGATCGCATCAAGAATCTGGAGAACGAGATCGCCCAGCGCCGGCAGGCAGCGGCGGCACCTGACAGCACCTCGGCCGACGCGCCTTCAAACCCCTCTGGAAACGCGGCGCAGAACCAATAAAAAAAACCGCGCCAAAGCGCGGTTTTTTCTTTTCCAGATGCTGATTTGAAAGATCAGAGGCGTTCCCACACAGTGGAAATACCCTGACCCAGACCGATACACATGGTTGAAACACCCAGTGTCGCATCCTTGGCTTCCATCAGGTTCAACAGCGTGGTTGAGATCCTGGCACCGGAACAACCCAGCGGGTGACCCAGTGCAATGGCGCCACCATTCAGGTTGACTCTCTCATCCATGACATCCATCAGCTTCAGGTCTTTGATAACCGGAAGAGACTGAGCTGCGAACGCCTCGTTCAGCTCCCACAGGTCGATGTCTTCGATGGCCAGACCAGCGCGCTTGAGCGCCTTTTTGGTCGCAGGCACAGGACCGTAACCCATGATCGCGGGATCACATCCAGCCGTGGCCATGGAACGGATCTTCGCAATCGGAGTCAGGCCCAACGCCTTGGCGCGCTCAGCAGACATCAGCAGCATCGCAGCCGCACCGTCGGTCAGCTGTGAAGAGGTACCAGCTGTTACGGTTCCGCCTTTGGGATCGAAGGCAGGTCGCAACTGACCAAGGCTCTCAGCTGTAGTTTCCGGACGGATGGTCTCATCGTTCTCAATCAGCGACGGGAAGCCATTGTCATCGTGTCCCTGAATAGGAACGATTTCGTTACGGAAACGCCCTTCCAAAGTCGCTTCGTGCGCCAAGCGGTGAGAACGTGCACCGAACTCGTCCTGCTGCTTGCGGCCGATGCCATGCATCTTGGCCAGCATCTCTGCAGTCAGGCCCATCATATTGGAAGCCTTGGCAGAGTACTTGCTCGCTGCCGGATTGTGATCAAAGCCTTGGGTCATCGGAACGTGACCCATGTGCTCAACACCGCCAACAACAAACACTTCACCGTTACCGGTCATGATGGCCTGCGCCGCCGTGTGAATCGCGGTCATGGCTGAGCCACACAGACGGTTGACTGTCTGCGCTGAAGACGTGTGCGGGATCTTGGTCAGCAGACTGATCTGGCGAGCTACGTTAAAGCCCTGCTCCAGAGTCTGGTTCACACAGCCCCAGATTACATCTTCTACCTCAGCAGGATTGACATCACCGTTGCGCTCGAACAAGGCATCGATGAGAGTCGCAGACAGCGTTTCCGCACGCACGTGACGGAAACATCCCGCCTTGGCACGTCCCATCGGAGTACGAACGCAGTCGACAACAACAACGTCTCTAGGATTTAAACTCATTTCATTTCTCCACTTAGGAAATCCGGATCTCAGCCAAAGAACTTCTTGCCCTGCTTGGCCATTTCACGCATGCCATCGGTCGGATGGTACAGCGCACCCAGGTCTGCGTACTTATCAGCAATCTTGCAGAATTCCGCCATGCCGATGGAATCTATGTAGCGCAGAGCTCCACCCCGGAATGGAGGGAAACCAATACCGAAGATAAGACCCATGTCTGCTTCTGCCGGAGTTTCAACAATGTTGTCTTCCAGGCAGCGTACGGTCTCGATGCACAGAGGCACCATCATACGCTCGATGATTTCCTCATCAGAAAAATCTTTCTCAGTCTTCTGAACTTGGGCAATCAGTGCAGGCACTGCGTCATCGGCAGACTTTTTCTTCTTGCCTTTGCGATCCAGTGCGTACTGATAGAAGCCTTTATCGTTCTTCTGGCCGAAACGATCTTCTTCGAACATCACATCAATGATGGTCTTGTCGGTGTACTTCATGCGATCCGGGAAGCCGTCCGCCATGACATCACCGGCGTGCTTGGCCGTATCCATACCCACTACGTCCAGCAGGTAGGCAGGACCCATGGGCCAGCCGAAGCGTTCCATGACCTTGTCGACCTTCTGGAAGTCTGCTCCATCACGAACCAGGCCAATGAAGCCGCCGAAGTACGGGAACAGGATACGGTTAACCAGGAAGCCCGGGCAGTCGTTAACGACGATTGGCGTCTTGCCCATGGCCTTGGCGTAGGCAACAGTCGTTGCAATCGCTTTCTCACCGGTCTTCTCACCGCGGATAACCTCAACCAGCGGCATCATATGTACCGGGTTGAAGAAGTGCATGCCGCAGAAGTTTTCCGGACGCTTCAGGTTTTTGGCCAGACTGGTGATAGAGATGGTAGAGGTGTTGGACGTCAGGATGGTATCTTCACGCACCTGATCTTCCACTTCACGCAGTACAATGTCTTTCACTTTGGGGTTTTCAACAACGGCTTCAACCACCAGGTCGACGTTCTTGAAGTCGCCATAATTAAGAGTCGGCGTAATGGCATTCAGAACGTCCGCCATCTTGTCAGCTTTCATCTTGCCTTTGGAAACCCGCTTGGTCAGCAGATTCTTGGCTTCATTCAGACCCAGTTGAATACCAGCGTCTGCGATGTCTTTCATGATGATCGGTGTACCTTTCAGTGCAGACTGATAGGCAACACCACCACCCATGATACCGGCACCGAGTACAGCAGCCAGTTTTACTTCAGCAGCGGTCGCTTCGTATTCCTTGGCCTTTTTCTTGAGCTCCTGATCATTCAGGAACAGGCCAATCAGGCTTTCAGCCACAGAGGTTTTCGCCATGCGGGCAAAGCCTTTGGCTTCCACTTCCAGCGCCTTTTCACGCCCCATACCAGCATGCTTCTGAATCGCCTTGATGGCTTCAACAGGCGCCGGATAATTACGACCCGCCATACCGGCTACATAGCCTTTGGCTGTTTCGAAAGTCATCATGCTTTCCATCGGGTTGAGAAGCAGTTTGCCTTTCTTCTCTTCCTTGCGCGCCTTGTAGTCCAGCTTGCCTTCGTTGGCCTGAGCGATGATGGCTTTGGCCGCATCGATCAATTTGTCTTTTGGCAGAACCGCATCAACTGCACCATCCTTCAGAGCGGCTTCCGGGCGCTTCTCCGCACCGGCACAGATCCACTCGATGGCATTGTCAGCACCGATCAGACGGGAAAGACGTACTGTTCCACCGAAACCGGGGAAGATACCCAGTTTAACTTCCGGCAGGCCGACCTTCGCGCTGTCCGCCATAACGCGGTAGTCAGCGGCGAGGCACATTTCAAAACCGCCGCCCAGGGCAATCCCGTTGATCGCGATGACCGTCGGAACGGGCAAATCCTCAAACGCGCTGAACACTTTGTTCGCTTCGAGGTTAGTCGCTACCAGTGCTTCTTCAGAGCCTGCGAAGAGAGACTGGAATTCGGTGATGTCGGCACCGACGATGAAACCGTCCTTACCACTGGTTACCACAACCCCTTTAAGGCCTTTGTGGCCGCGCAGGGCTTCAGTGGCCTCTGCCAGTTCGGTGATAGTTAAACGGTTGAATTTGTTGACAGATTCGCCTTGTAAATCGAAGGTCAGTAAGCTGATACCGTCTTCGATCTCTTTGACTGTGATGGCTTTACCTTCGTAAATCATCAACGTATCTCCAAGATTTGTTAGACACAGATGCGTGTTTCGCCTGACCAGTGTAATGTATCCCGCTGGATCACGCGCCCCGGAACAGAAAAAACTGGTCCGCCCCGACCTTAGCCAGGAACAATTCATACGCTTGTTTGAATTGAGTCGGCACACATTGAATAAATTTGCCCGATTTGTCAATGACCGCAGGGTTTCATTCTGTTGTCTGAGCCTGTAGCGGCGTGTCCGGTC
>JAUIAZ010000290.1 GCA_030427465.1 Gammaproteobacteria bacterium
TGTACTGTTTCTTTATGACAGCCACAGCGCCCGCTATTTCGGCGGCGAGCCGGAACTGGCCTTGAGGAACTGGGTAGGCCAGATCAACAACTTTTACCGTGACAGCGGCGTCAAGCTTCAGCTCTCCATTGCCGGTTTCAAGAAAACTGCCCCGGAAGGCAACGACATGGATACCGTGTTGCGCAGCATTACCTATGACCAGTCGATTGCCCGCTTACGGGATCAGAAGGGCGCCGATGTGGTTGCGCAGATCCACCGCACAGGCAACTGCGGTATTGCCTGGGTCAGTCTCTCCGAGCGCTGGGCCTACAGTGTCAATGGCCCGGACTGCGGCGCCATGACTCTGGCCCATGAAATCGGACACAACCTGGGCCTTGGCCACAGCGTCAGGCAAGGGGAAGAGGGCTATCGCTATCCCTATGGTGTCGGGCATGGCGTCGATGGCCTGTTTGCCACCATCATGGCCTATGGCAGTGCTTACGGAGCCCCCAGAATTGCCCGCTTCTCCAACCCGGCGCAAACCTGCTACGGGGAGCGCTGCGGTAATTGGCTCAAGCACCCGGAAGCCGCTCACGCGGCCAAAGCACTCAACAAGGTTGCCCGTGAAGCCGAAGGCTGGCGCCCTTCTTCCAACGGCGGCGGGAATGCTCTGCGAACACTGACCAAAGGCAGCTGGTATCTGCTCGCACAGCACAGCGATGCCTGCCTCACGCTGGGGCATGCAGACCCGGCCAAACCCCGCCGGCCCGTACAGTGGCGTTGTTTCAACGGCAAAAACCAGCGCTGGCAGTTCCGCCAGGTCGGTGAAGACCAGTATCGAATCCTTTCGCGCGCAGACGGTCGCTGCCTGGGGGTAGCGCGCAAGGCGACCTCGTACAGCAGCACCAATCTCGGCTCCTGCTCCGAAGGCAGTAACCGGGTCTGGCAGATTGAAACGCTGGATGACCAGAGCATCGCCCTGCAACTACAGAAGTCAGGTGCCTACCTCAGCGTGAGAAAACGCAGCAAGGAAAACGGAGCACTGATGCGACAATGGCGCTGGCAGGGACTGGCCAGCCAGCGTTTCGATCTGAAGGCAGCCCCTTAAGTCAGGGGCACCATGATCCGTTTTCCAGCCTCACGCAGCCTTGAGGTCAAATACCAGCAGCTGAGCGCCTTCAGCTTCCCTGAAATGAAGCTGTTGCGTATCTGTCAGCGCAGCTCCATCTCCGGCCTGCAGGGTTTGTCCCTCCAGGCTGAGGCTGCCGTCGATCACCTGAACCCAGGCCTGCCGCCCCACCCCTAGCCCGAGCCGGAATTCGGGCTCATGAATCCGGCCAGCATAAATGTTCACATCCTGATGAATCGTCAGCGAGCCCTCACGCCCATCGCGGCTGACAACCAGTGGCAGAGACCGTTCACGAAAAGCATCCTCGAAGGACTTCTGCTCGTAGCCAGGTGTCAGGCCACGGGTTTCCGGCTGAATCCAGACCTGCAGAAACTCGACCGGTTCCTCGCGGGAGTGGTTAAATTCACTGTGCATGATTCCGGTGCCGGCGGTCATGCGCTGAATGTCTCCCGGCACAATCACAGAGCCGGTACCGATGCTGTCCTTGTGCTCCAGCCCGCCCCTGACGACAAAGGAGAGAATCTCCATGTCGCGGTGGCCGTGTGTATCGAACCCCGCTCCGGGTTTGACGACATCCTGATTGATCACACGCAGGTTGCCAAAACCCATATGTCTGGAATCATAGTAATGGCCAAAAGAAAAGGTATGACGGGAATCCAGCCAACCGAAGCGTGCCTGCCCGCGATCCTGTGAACGTCGAATAATCATCTTGCACCTCCTTAACGATAGGCTTTATTGTAATTACCTCAATTTAAGAGACAATATTCAATATTGTGGGCATAGCGTTGCCTTTAAGAGGACAATAAGATGGACAAACTGGCCAGTCTGGAGGCCTTTGAAAAGGTCGCCGAACTCGGCGGTTTCGCTGCTGCCGCTCGCGAACTGGGGCTCAGCCGGTCACGGGTAAACCGGATGGTGATCAGCCTGGAGGACGAACTGGGCAGCAATCTTCTCAATCGCACCACACGACGGGTGACACTGACGCCTGTCGGAGAAGCCTTTCTGACACGTGTCCGGCAGATATTGCGCGATGTCAGAGAGGCCGAAAACCTGGTCAGGGAGACCAGCGCAGACGCCCAGGGCGAACTGCGGATCAATGCCCCCATGTCCTTCGGTACCCGACACCTGAGCCCGGCCATTGCCCGGTTCATGCTTGCATACCCTCAGGTAGAAGTTCAGGTTCTGCTGGATGACCGCTTCCTGGACCCGGTATCCGAGGGCTTTGATATCACCGTGCGCGTCGGGGAGCTTCAGGACAGCCCCACCCTCATTGAGCAGACCATCTGCGAAGTCCGCCGCCGACTCTATGCGGCCCCCAGCTATCTGGAAGCGGCACCTGAGCTGACATCAATTCACGATCTGTCCAGGCACAGCTGCCTGCACTACGGTAGCCTGCCAGGCGGGCATACCTGGGTGCTCAATGAGAAATCGGATGACTGGCAAAGGGTTCGGGTTACCGGAAAACTGTGCTGCAACAACGCCGAGGTCCTGAGGGATGCCGCTGCGCAAGGGCTAGGCATTGCCCTGCTGCCCGACTTCATCGCCGAACCAGCCGTATGCCGGGGTCATCTGATCCCGGTTCTGCCTGCGGTCAGGGCCCGACCGATTCACCTGACTCTGGTCTACCCGCCCGGCCGGCACATGCCGGCCAAGACCAGCGCATTCATTCGCTTTATGTATGCTGAGTTTGATCAACCCTTGTAAGCAGCGCGCCGGTGGCTGGCAATTCCGACCCGCCTTGCTTAAGCTCGAAACTATCTCGGAACCTGCAGGAGCGCCCCCACCATGAGCCGACTCATTCAAGGTAAGAAAACCGACCTCGACGGATTCAGTGTCACCCGGATCCTGCCCCATGTTGACCTGCGCATGGTCGGTCCCTTTGTCTTCATCGACCACATGGGGCCAGCCGATTTTGATGCCGGCTCCGGTATCGATGTGCGCCCGCACCCACACATCGGCCTGGCCACCATCACCTATCTGATGGAAGGCAGTCTGCTGCACCGGGACAGTCTCGGTAACCACGTGGAAATTCTGCCGGGCGATGTCAACTGGATGACCGCCGGTAAAGGCATCGTGCATTCAGAGCGGGAAACGCATGAAGTACAGAGCCGCCCACACCGCCTCGACGGTATGCAGTGCTGGGTAGCCCTGCCCCGGCATCTGGCTGAAATTTCACCCTCCTTCGAGCATATCAAGCGCTGCAACCTGCCCCAGCACATGAAGGAGGGCGTACAGAGCCGCCTGATCGCCGGGGAAGCCTTCGGGATGAGCTCTCCGATCAGAACCTATTCACCCATGTTTTACCTTGATGTTCTGGCTCGCGAAGGGCGCACCATTCCACGCCCCAACCCCCATCATGAGTGCCTGGCCTATGTGCTTCAGGGGGAAGTCGAGGTAGAGGGAAGCCCCTTCCATGCCCGCGATGCGGTCATACTCGACGCAGAGCAGGACATCCGTTGTATTACTGCCGCCCGCGTGTTGCTGCTGGGTGGCGAAGCCTGGCTGGAAAAACCACGGATGTTCTGGAACTTCGTGAGTTTTGACAAAGAGCGCATCGAGCAGGCCAAGAAAGACTGGGAGTCCGGACGCTTTCCCAGCATCCCCGGAGACGATGCCGAGTTTACACCGCTGCCCGCAAGGAAACCCGGTTAACGAACGACACACCTAAACGCAGGGCTTACCGGGAGGCATTCCTGTCTTTCCAGAGATGGCGGCTGGGCAGAAAGTCACTCCAGCGCTTGTTTTCATGCTGCTCCGGGTGACTGTGCCGGTTTCTGACATAGCCAGCGTATGAGTGCACTAAAGGTGTAGCACTGACTCCGTGCAGATAGATACTGATCGAAACCGTCAAAAGGGTCGCCGAAACGACAACGTCACTGACCACCCCCGGATAAGAGTCCATTATCAACAGCAGGAAAACCACCGATGCCAGCCCCCGGGGGCCAAACCAGCCCAGCAGCCAGGGCGTTGCCCGGTGCAGGCGGATGCCCAGCAGGCTGAGACGCACCGGCAGCATTCTGATCAATGTCAGGCTTAGCAGCGCATACAGCAACACCCAGAGTGAAAGGGACTCAAACGCAGAGGTCAGCAAAGTCGCCGCCACCAGAAAGAAGGTAGACAGCATCAGAATCCGGCCTTCAGTTGCGGTAAACCTGTGCAGAAATCGTGAGGGCTGCGACAGGCGCGCACCAAACACCAGCCCCCCGGCAAACACCGCCACAAATCCATTACCGCCCAGTTCGGTCGCAAGGGAATAAACCAGCAAGGCCGTAGCCAGTGCCGCAATGCCTTCAGCCTCTGTGGACAGCCACTCGGCAGCGCGGGCCCGATTCAGCAGAGCAGCACTGAAGCTGGCCACTGCCAGCCCGACGAACACAGCAATAAAGAGTTGTTTGGCAACCCAGGCTGCCCACGACAAACCACCCGGGCTTTCTCCACTGGCCAGGCTGGCGAAGAGCAAGACAAAGGGCAAGGCAATACCGTCATTCAGGCCACTTTCCACATTGATGGTCTGACGAACCCCGACAGGTACCTCTTCTGAGTCGACGATCGACTGCCCCAGTGCCGCATCCGTTG
>JAUIAZ010000291.1 GCA_030427465.1 Gammaproteobacteria bacterium
AGACTGACATCTGGGTGCGCTTCCAGAAAATGCGAGGGAACCGTTGTACTTACGTCTGTGCCGACGACGCACACGGAACCGCGATCATGCTCAAGGCGGAGCAGCAGGGAGTCACCTCCGAAGCTCTGATTGCGGAGGTCAAGGCCAGCCACGAAGCGGATTTTGCGGACTTTGATATCGCTTTCGATAACTATCACTCGACGCATAGTCCCGAAAACCAGGCGCTGGCCAATCAGATCTATCTGGCCTGCCGCGACAAAGGGCACATTGCCCAACGTGCGATTACCCAGGCTTTTGATCCGGAAAAGCAGTTATTCCTGGCCGACCGCTTTATCAAGGGCACCTGTCCGCGCTGCAAATCTGAAGACCAGTATGGAGACAACTGCGAGGTCTGCGGGGCCACCTACACCCCCATGGAACTGATCAACCCGCGCTCCGCCATCAGTGGCGCCACACCGGTTGAGAAAGAGTCCATGCACTACTTCTTCAAACTGCCGGATTTTCAGGCCTTTCTGCGCGAATGGACCCGCAGCGGCACCCTGCAGCCTGCCATCGCCAACAAACTGGCTGAGTGGCTCGAAGCCGGTCTGCAGGAATGGGATATCAGCCGCGACGCACCCTACTTCGGCTTTGAAATCCCTGATGCGCCGGGCAAGTACTTTTATGTCTGGCTGGACGCCCCGATCGGCTATCTGGCCAGTTTCAGGAACCTGTGTGACCGGCGCGACGATCTGGACTTTGATCACTACTGGAAACCCGGTTCAGAGGCCGAGGTCTACCACTTCATCGGCAAAGACATCATCAACTTCCACGCCCTGTTCTGGCCCGCCATGCTCAGCTGTGCCGATTTCCGCACGCCGACCGCCGTCTTCGCCCATGGCTTCGTCACGGTGGACGGCAAAAAAATGTCGAAGTCACGCGGCACTTTCATTATGGCCCGGACTTATCTGCAGCATCTGAATCCCCAGTATCTGCGCTACTATTTCGCCGCCAAACTGAACAGTGAAGTGGAAGACCTGGACCTCAACCTCGACGATTTCGTGGCCAAGGTAAATTCAGACCTGGTCGGCAAGCTGGTCAACATCGCCAGCCGCTGTGCCGGATTCATCACCAAGGCCGGTGGCCAGCTGAGTGACACGCTCGACGCCCCTGCCCTGTTTGAGGAAGCTGCGGGCCGCAGCGACGCCATCGCTGAATGCTATGAAAAGCGTGAGTTCGGCAAGGCCGTCCGTGAAATTATGGCGCTGGCCGACAAGGCCAATGCCTATATTGCCGAGAAAGCCCCCTGGCAGCTCGCCAAACAGGAAGGTAAGGAAGCCGAAGTGCAGGCTGTCTGCACCATGGGCCTCAACCTGTTCAAGGTACTGATGACGTACCTCGCACCGGTGGTGCCGGAAATGGCTCGTCAGACAGAGGCCTTTCTAGGCGCGCCATTGGATTGGGGCAGCACACCAGAACCCCTGCTGGGCCATACCATCAATGCCTTTAAACCCATGATTGCCCGCATACAGCCGAAAGAGGTGAAAGCCATGATCGATGCATCCAAGGAACAGACAGGCGGTACTCAGGCCAAACCCGGTGCGCCACAGAATCTGAGCGTAAGCTCTGCGCGTGAAGAGAAGGATGACACGATTCAGATTGATGACTTCCTGAAGATTGATCTGCGGGTCGCCCGTATCGAGAAAGCCGAGCAGGTGGAGGGTGCGGACAAACTGCTGCGCCTGTCCCTGAATCTGGGCGACAGTGAACGTCAGGTGTTTGCCGGTATCAAGTCGGCCTACGCTCCGGAAGATCTGGTGGGCAAGCTGACCGTAGTCGTCGCTAATCTGGCACCGCGTAAAATGAAGTTTGGTTTGTCCGAAGGCATGGTGCTGGCAGCCGGTCCCGGTGGAAAAGATATCTTCCTGCTGTCTCCAGATGACGGCGCCCAACCCGGCATGAAGGTGAAATAGCGCCCCTAAAGAAAGGCGAATACTTGCGCAATAACAATAACACACGGATAATATGCGGCCATTTTGTCAGGTGGTCGCTATGGGGTTCACCGAATATCTGCTGATACTGGTCAGCACCATATTGGTCAACAACTTTGTGTTGGTTCAGTTCCTGGGCCTGTGCCCCTTCATGGGCGTTTCCAACAAGCTGGAAACCGCCATGGGGATGGCTTTGGCGACCACCTTCGTTCTGACTCTATCCTCACTTTGCAGTTATCTGGCCTTCGCCCTTTTGCTGGAGCCACTGGGTCTGGAATACCTGCAGACGATCACCTTTATTCTGGTTATTGCGGTAGTCGTGCAGTTCACTGAGATGGTGGTGCGCAAAACCAGCCCACTCCTCTATCGCGTGCTGGGTATTTTCCTGCCATTGATTACCACGAACTGTGCAGTGCTCGGCGTGGCCTTGCTGAATATCCGTAAAGACAACGGTTTCACCGAGTCGATCCTCTACGGTCTGGGTGCGGGCCTTGGCTTCTCTCTGGTGCTCATCCTGTTTTCTGCGCTCCGGGAACGCATCGCAGCCGCCGATGTTCCCCTGCCCTTCCAGGGCAGTGCCATTGGCATGATCACCGCTGGACTGATGGCGCTCGGCTTTCTCGGTTTCACCGGACTGGTTGGGATCTAACGCCGCATGAGTATCGTTCTGATCGCCATTACTACACTTCTGGGCCTGGCCATTACCTTCGGCGCCCTGCTTGGTTATGCGGCTGTCCGCTTCCGGGTGGAGGGCAATCCACTGGTCGACCAGATTGATGCCCTGTTGCCTCAGACCCAGTGTGGTCAATGCGGTCATCCGGGTTGTCGTCCCTATGCCGAGGGCATTGCCAATGGAGAAGCGATCAACAAATGCCCGCCCGGTGGCCAGGCCACCATCGATGCCCTGGCCGATCTTCTGGGCGTCGAGGCAGAGCCTCTGGATGCCGAGCATGGTGAGAGCAAGGGGCCGCAGGTTGCTTATATCCGTGAAGAAGAATGTATCGGCTGTACCAAGTGTATACAGGCCTGCCCGGTCGACGCCATCCTGGGTGCCGCCAAGCAGATGCATACCGTGATTGCTGATGAATGTACCGGTTGTGACCTTTGCGTAGAACCCTGTCCGGTCGATTGCATCGAGATGCGTCCGGCCGACAGACCGTTGAATCAGTGGCACTGGCAGGCACCGCTGCCGGACAAGGGCTCCCTGATTGCCAGCGACCGAAGCGGGAGTCGTCTGCTATGAGACGCATCTGGGCCTTTGAAGGCGGTGTACATCCACCCGAAAACAAACAGCAGTCACTGAATGGCCCCATCCGCAAGGCGGGCATTCCTGACCAGCTGGTTCTGCCGTTCCAACAGCACATCGGCGGTCCCGCAAGGCCGGTGGTGTCTGTGGGTGATCGGGTTCTCAAGGGCCAGCTCCTGGCAGAAGCTTCCGGTGCCATCAGTGCAGGCGTGCACGCCCCCACTTCCGGGCACATCATCGACATCAGTGACCAGCGAATTCCCCACCCTTCCGGAACCACCGGGCCCTGCATGGTCCTGAAACCGGATGGCGAAGATGAGTGGCGTGAGCGTCGCCCCGAACTGGATCTTAGCCAGTTGGAACCCGAAGCCTTTGTTGCCCACATCCGCGAAGCAGGCATCTGCGGGCTGGGCGGCGCCGGATTCCCAACGGAAGTCAAATTGGCTACCGGTGACCGGGCAGTCGAAACCCTGATTCTGAATGGAGCTGAGTGCGAACCCTTCATCACCGCAGACCATATCCTGATGCGGGAGCGCGCCTTTGAAGTCGTTGAAGGCATCCGCGTCATAGGCCATCTGCTGCAGCCGGCAGAGGTGCTGATCGGTATTGAAGACAATAAGCCGGATGCCATTGAAGCCATGCGCGAAGCCTGTGAGGGGCTTCCCTACGAAGTGGTGGTGATCCCGACCAAATACCCGTCCGGCGGCGAAAAACAACTGATCCAGATTCTGACAGGTAAAGAGGTGCCCTATGGTGGCATCCCGCTCGACCTGGGTATTGTCTGTCAGAATGTGGGAACAGCTGCGGCCATCTACCGGGCCCTGAAAAAAGATGAACCCCTGATTTCCAGAATCACCACAGTCACCGGTGAAGGTGTGCGCAACCCTGGTAACTATGAAGTCCTTCTGGGCACTCCGATCCGTTTCCTGCTGGAACAGGCGGGCTTTGATCCCGCCACTGCACATCGCGTTGTGATGGGTGGCCCCATGATGGGGTTTGAATTGCCCTCGCTGGAAGCACCGGTTATCAAGACCACGAACTGCATTCTCGCAGCAGGAGACAGCGAATTTCCCGACCCGGATGCCGAGCAGGCCTGCATTCGCTGCGGCTATTGTGCTGAGGCTTGCCCGGCGCAGCTGCTGCCCCAGCAGTTGTACTGGTTCGCCCGATCCGACCAGTTCGATAAAGCCGAACTGTATCACCTGTCTGACTGTATCGAGTGTGGTGCCTGTGCCTACGTATGCCCTAGCAGCATCCCGCTGGTGCAATACTATCGCTATGCCAAGGGCAAGATAACTCAGCAAAGGGCCGACACCCTGAAATCTGACCGCGCCAGGGAACGCTTTGAGGCACGCCAGCAACGCCTGGAACGAGAGGCGGCCGAGAAAGAAGCCAAACGCCGTGCCCGTGCGGAAGCCGCTGCAGCGGCACAGAAAGCCAAGGCGGCAGCCGCGGAAAAGGAC
>JAUIAZ010000292.1 GCA_030427465.1 Gammaproteobacteria bacterium
GTCATACTTTTCATAGTCGGTGACCCTCCAGGGTACGCATGCGAAACATCAGCCAGATAAGAGAGAGCAGCAACAATGCCGCTACCCCATTGTGTGCCACGGCAACCGGCAGCGGCAGCAACGCCACCACATTCGTCACGCCCAATGACACCTGTAGCAAAAGCAGACCACCAGCCAGCCAGAGGCAGGGCTTCAGGCCGGCTGAGGCGTTCACCCGTGAGAGACGCCAGAACAGGTAAATCAGGAAGGCACAGACCACGACGGCACCGATCCGGTGACTGACATGAATCGCCACACGGGCTTCATTGTCCATCAACCCGCCAAGGTAGTTGGGACCAATCTGCTGAAAGAAGTTAAAGCCCTGCCGGAAATCCATGGCGGGCCACAACTTTTCCTGGCAGGTGGGGAAATCCGGGCAGGCCAGCGCAGCATAGTTACTGCTCAGCCAGCCGCCCAGAGCAATTTGCAGCACCAGCAGTCCGGTCCCGAGAGCCGGAATCCACATCAGCTTCTGCACCTGCCGGCGCACAGGCTCTGCGACTATCCGTGGCTCCTGATACAGGCGCAGGCACAGCAGAAACAGGACACTCAGGGTGGCAAAGCCGCCAAGCAGGTGCCCCGTGACGACCTGAGGCCAAAGCTGCAGAGTCACCGTCCACATTCCAAAAAGACCCTGCAGAATCACCAGCCCGAGAAGCACCAGGCTATGCCGCCGCGGCCTGGGTGCCCGAGGGTGACGCTTCCAGGCCAGAACCGCCAGCCCGATAATGCCCAGACCCAGGGTGCTGGCCATGTAGCGATGAATCATTTCCGGCCACCCCTTGCTGACATCTACAGGAGTCTCCGGAAAGCGGGCTTCAGCAATGGCAATTTTCTCCCCGGTGGTCGGCACACTCAGAAATCCATAACAACCCGGCCAGTCGGGACAACCCAGACCGGCATCTACCAGGCGGGTGTAGGCACCCTTGAGAACGACCATCACCGTGAATACCAGCATCGCCAGTGCCAACCGGCGCAGCCAGACTTGTCGGGAACCGCCCGCAACCGGGCGTTTCTCCCCTACTTTCTGATAATCCATCTGCCGTACTCCTAACCGATCTTGGAAACCTTCAGGAGACGCTTCAGGTCTTCCAGCATATCCTTGCCGCTGTGTGCTTCACCGTAGCGCATCATGATGTTGCCTAGCGGATCCATCACCAGAATATCCCAGGCTTGCAGGCTGTAGCCTGCCTGCCGCACGGCCGTACTCAGGGATGCCTGACTGATGCCTCCCTTGCTGAGCAGTCTGTCGTCCGCAACCTTCTCCTGTAGTTCCTCACTGACACGCCAGTCATGCAGATTCTCGGCAACCAGGACACGGCCTACCCGGGCGGCCTCCTTGCCCAGTGCCACATTCACCTGCCGCGCCAGATAACGGGATTCAATACAGCGTTCATCGCAGACCTCGCTGTCTGCTGCCACTACGACCAGCAGCCATTTACGCTGGCCACCCGCCTGCAACAACTGCTCTTCCTCGTCGGCGCTGAATTCGATGCCGCTGTGCTCGGGCGTGATTACCGGTAATAATAAATCGCCCTTGTTGGTGGTGCTCTGAGGAATGCCAAAGCCACTGAAATACATCCACATCGCCACGATCAGGGGGGCCGATGCGAGGATGATCATAGCGGTCAGGCGCCACTGCCCTTTTCGCTGGATCGGCTGATCGGCTGTCTGAGATGTTCTTTCTACTGCCATTTTTCCTTTCCTTGCCATTTCAGGAATGGCTTTCTTGTTGTTTCTTTTCTTGTTGTGTCGTTTGCGCCTGCGCTTGTGTTTTCACCTCTGCCGAACCGCGACGCCAGACCCAGATCCAGAGAACCAGCCAGGCCACTGCCATGGCGAACCACTGAAAGGCATAGCCCAGATGCTTTTCCGGTCCCATCACGACGGGTGTCCAGCGCAGTATCAGGGCTCCGGGCTCGTCTGCTTCCAGACGCAGCAGCAAATCGGTGCGCAGTCGCGGTTCTTCCGCAATAAAATCTTCAGCGAGCCAGGCCTGAAAACGACGTGGCCATTGATCACTCACTTCGTTAGTATCCACCAGCACGGTTTCCGGCCAGTGATCCCGTTTTGCCGTCACCGTTACCACAGACTCTGTCAGGGTCGGCAGGACCGGCAACTGATCGCGCTGTATCTGGCCGGCAATCCAGCCTCTTCCCACCAGAACACAAGACTGATCCTTGCACAAAGGCGTAAACACTTCATAACCGAACTGCCCCTGATGAATCTGATTATCCAGCAACCAGTCCCGGCCCAGATAGGCTCCGGTCAGCCGGATCTTCCGGAAGCGTTCAGCTGCATCGAGTTCACCCCAACCCTGCAGCACATTACCGGGTGAAGCCGTGTTCTGCTGCAGGGCGGCTTTTTCGTGGGAGCGGCTCCACTGCCAGTGACTCAGAGACAACAGGCCAAGCAGGCCGGACAAAAAAAGCGAGAATAGAAGAGCCCTTCTGGTATAGTGAATTTTTGTTCTCTCCTGCACTCAAACAATAATTCGGGAGCCCAGCTTGAAAATTATTATCGCCCTCTTGCTCATTGGCGCTGTTGTCAGTCTTTTCAGCGGCCTCTTCTTTCTGGTGAAAGATCCGAGTGACAAAAACCGCACCGTAAAGGCCCTGACCTGGCGTGTCATCTTCTGCGTTGCCCTGGTCGCTGCGATCGGCCTGATGTTGCTGACGGGTCAGCTTCAGCTGAACCCGACGCCTCATCCCTGACCTTTTACATCACATAAACCATCACAAACAGGCACACCCACACCACATCTACAAAGTGCCAGTACCAGGCCGCCGCCTCAAAACCGAAGTGCTGTTTCGAGTCAAAGTGGCCCTTCATGTACCGAATCAGAATGACAGTTAGAATCAAGCCCCCCAAGGTAACATGCAGCCCGTGGAAACCGGTCAGCAGAAAGAAGGTGGTTCCATAGATACCGGACGACAGGGTGAGATCCAGCTGCTCATAGGCGAACTGGTACTCGTAAATCTGAAACCCCATGAAAATGGCACCCAGTACAACCGTCAGGGCCAGCCACAGGGTCGTCTGGTTGCGATTGTCTTTCTTGATCTGGTGGTGGGCAATGGTCAGCGTCACGCTGGAGGCCAGCAGAAGTAGCGTGTTAATCAGAGGTATATGCCAGGGATCAATCACCGCATTGGGGCCAGGAAAGGCTTCAGGGTCGGGATTCACCATGAGCGGCCAGGTCGCTTCAAAGTTTGGCCAAAGCAGGTCATTGGATGCGCCATCACCTTCACCGGCCAACCAGGGAATGGCCAGGAAGCGCGCATAAAACAGAGCACCAAAGAAGGCTGCAAAAAACATGACCTCACTGAAAATGAACCAGCTCATGCCCCACCGGAAAGAGCGATCCATCTGCGGGCTGTAAAGACCAGACATACTTTCGCTGGCCACATTACTGAACCAGCCGAAGAGCATATACACCATCACGGCAAAACCGAGCGCGAATATCCACCATCCCGTTGTCGGGTCCGTATCGTTCTGGCCCGCCATCAGGATATTGCCCAATCCGACCATGAACAGGGTCAGGCCGACCGTGGCTACAATCGGCCACTTGCTTTGTTCCGGTACGTAGTAACTCTGTTGCGTTGCCATTCAGGCCTCCACCTTCAGCTTCTTGTTTTTGTTTCGCGATCGGTTATGTCGAACAGGGTATAGGATAGTGTCAGTGTGTTGATTTCGGCAGGCAGATTTGAATCCACCAGGAAGCGAACATTCATCAGGACTTCTGCGCCCGCCTCCAGTGGCTGCTGCTGAAAGCAGAAGCATTCCGTTTTCAGGAAATATTCCGCACCCGCCGAGGGAGAAACGCTGGGAACCGCCTGTGCCACCATGGCATCTGTGGTGGTGTTTTTGGCAAAGAAAGCCACATCGGTTTCCACGCCTGGCTGAACCCGAATGGTCTTTACTGTCGGACGGAACTGCCAGGGCATATTTTCATTGTTCGCCGTAAGAAACTGCACCTTGATCGTGCGGCTCTCATCGCGAGGCATCGCGGCAAGATCCCCGGTAAACTGGCCTGCAGTTTTTCCGTTCAGACCGGTTACCTCACAGAACACGTCATAAAGCGGCACCAGCAGAAAACCGAAAGCGAACATCCCGAATACCACCATCACGGCTTTACCAATGACCCGGCGATTGCGTTCCTGAAGACTCTCTACTGGCTCGGACATCTGCTGCTACCTGCTGTTTCCCGTTCCTTCCGCGTCTGGTTTATTTGACATGGGGCGGCTCTGTAAATGAGTGATAAGGTGCCGGGCTGGCAATCGTCCACTCCAGGCCTTCAGCTCCTTCCCAGACTTCCGCTGTGGCTTTTTTGCCGCCCTTCACGCATTTGATGACAATCAGCAGGAAAAGCAACTGGGTCGTGCCAAAGACGAAAGCACCGATACTGGAAATCATGTTGAAGTCGGCAAACTGTAAGGCATAGTCCGGAATTCTTCGGGGCATGCCTGCCAGGCCGACGAAGTGCATCGGGAAAAAGGTCAGGTTGAGACCGATGAAGGACATCCAGAAATGCACCTTGCCCAGGGTCTCGTCATACATGTAACCGGTCCACTTGGGTAACCAGTAATAGGCAGCGGCAAAGATCGAGAAAATCGCACCCGGTA
>JAUIAZ010000293.1 GCA_030427465.1 Gammaproteobacteria bacterium
CTGACCGGCGGTCATTTAATTTGTTCAAACATTGAACACGGTTGTTTAACCGCACTATTTGCTGAATCAACAAAGGAATGAGGCATCGTCATGAACCAGAAAACCCCGAAAAGCGCTCTGATCACCGGCGCGTCCAATGGCATTGGCAAGGCGCTGGCGGAAGAGTTCGCCGCGGCCGGCCACACCGTGATTGTTTCTGCCCGCAGCGAAGCCAAGCTGCAGGCACTCGCGAGCCAGTGGCGACAGCAGTACGGAGTGGCCGTGCACGTGCTGCCAAGTGATCTGTCACAGCCGGGGGCTGCATTGGCCCTGGCGCGTGAAGTCAAGGCGCTGGGTCTGGAAATCGATTTCCTGGTCAACAATGCGGGCGTGGGGCTTTTCGGGGAGTTCGAGCACAATGACGGCGAGGCTGAAGTGGCAATGATGCGCCTCAACATGGAGTCGCTGGTGCTGCTGACCCGCGAATTTCTGCCGGTGCTCAAGGCGCGTCAGGGGCGCATCATGAATGTGGCTTCTACCGCGGCGTTCCAGCCCGGGCCCTACATGGCGGTGTACTACGCGACCAAGGCCTTTGTCCTGAGTTTTTCAGAAGCCATTGCCGAAGAGCTTTCGGGTAGCGGAGTGAAAGTCACTGCGCTGTGTCCGGGGCCAACGGCATCCGGATTTCAGGATCTGGCATCCATGCAGGACAGCAGCCTGGTCAAGGGCAAGCGCCTGCCGACTTCCGAAGCCGTGGCCAAGGCCGGTTTCAGGGCCATGCAGCGTGGGCAGCGGGTTTACATTCCCGGTGTCATGAACCGGCTGATGGCCTGGAGTGTGCGCTTTACCCCGCGACGTGTGGTCACGGCGATGGTTCGCTATCTTTCCCGCCCGGTGGCTGCCTGATCAGCTGCCCAGTTGATGCAAGCGCCCTGATTCGACAATGTTCACCCGGGGTGCCTTGTCCCGGGTACGTGCCAGGACGAGCATGGCGCGGGCGACTTCAGCGGCAGGAATGGCCCGATAGTTGGCCGGAATCAGCGGGTTGACCAGACGGCTGAGCTTCTGGCCGAGTTCTTCGGCCAGGCGTTTTTCATCGCGCTGCCCCAGTAGCAGGCTGGGTCGTACCAGGCTCAGTTTCGGGAACTGCAGGGCGATAAGATCCCGCTCCACTTCCCCTTTGACGCGGCTGTAGAAACTGGGCGAACGGGTACTGGCACCCATGGCCGTGATGGCCAGAAAATGCTCACAGCCTCCGGCCTGTAGTTGCCGGGCGAAGGCCAGGGGCAAATAGTAGTCGACCAGCCGGAATGCCTTGCGGCTGCCGGCCGCCTTGATGGTGGTTCCCAGGCAACAGAAGGCGGTGTCGGGCATCTCCGGAACCACGACATGCTGGTCATCAGCCAGTGACTGCACCGGGTTGACCAGCTTGGTATGCCTGAGAGACAGGGGGCGGCGGGTAATCGCTGTCACCCGTTCGACCTCCGGGGCCCTGAGCAGCTCGTCCAGCAACTGGCTGCCGACCAGCCCCGTCGCACCCAGCAATAAACAGTGCTTCACAGTTTGCGTTCTCCCATGAGTTTACGGATCAGGTAGTAGAACACCGGTGTCAGGAACAATCCGAAGAAGGTCACACCGATCATACCGGAGAATACGGCAATACCCATGGCCTGGCGCATTTCTGCACCGGCTCCGCTGGTAATCACGAGGGGCACAACCCCCATGATAAAGGCAAAGGAAGTCATCAGGATCGGGCGCAGACGCAGCCGGCTGGCTTCCAGAATGGCTTCCAGCATACTGTGGCCCTGTCGTTCCAGATCGCGTGCGAACTCCACAATCAGGATGGCATTTTTGCAGGCAAGCCCCACCAGTACGATAAAGCCGATCTGGGTGAAAATGTTATTGTCTCCCTGTGTGTAGATGACGCCCGCAAGGGCAGACAGCAGGGTCATCGGAACAATCAGGATGATCGCCATCGGCAGTGACCAGCTTTCATACTGGGCCGCCAGTACCAGGAACACCAGCAGCACCACCAGCGGGAACACATAGGCAGCGGTATTGCCCGCCAGAATCTGCTGGTAAGTCAAGTCCGTCCACTCGAAATCCATGCCTTTCTGCAGCGTCTGGTCGAGAATCGCGGTAATGGCCGCCTGAGCCTCGCCCGAACTGAAGCCGGCAGCGGGGCTGCCGTTGATGTCTGCCGTGGGGTAGCCGTTGTAGTGCTGCACACGATCCGGCCCGGCCGTCAGGCGCACCTGAACGAAGGTCCCCAGGGGCACCATGTCACCGGCCTGGTTACGCACTTTCAGTTGGCCGATCTGCTCTACCCGCTGGCGGAAAGGCGCATCGGCCTGAACCTTGACCTGATAGGTGCGGCCAAACAGGTTCAGGTCATTGACATAGAGCGAGCCCAGATAGACCTGCAAGGCATCAAAGATCTGCCCCAGTTCAACGCCGTGAATCTTGGCTTTCTCACGGTCGATATCCACTTCCAGCTGCGGCACTTTTACCTGGAACCCGCTGAACACCTGGGTCAGTGCCGGATCCTGCCAGGCCTTTTGCAGTACCTGCTGGGCCTGGTTGAACAGGGCCTCATACCCCTGGTTGCTGCGGTCCTGGATCTGTAGCTTGAAGCCACCAATGGTGCCCAGACCAAGTACCGGGGGTGGCGGGAAAATCGCTACAAAGGCTTCGCTGATGCTGCTGAATGCGCCGTTGAGGTCACCGGCGATGGCGCCGGCGGACAGATCCGGTGTCAGCCGTTCATTGAAAGGCTTGAGTGTCACGAAAATGATGCCGGCATTCGAAGCATTGGTAAATCCGTTGATCGACAGGCCGGGGAAGGCCACCGCCGATTCCACGCCCGGATGGCTCAGAATCTTGTCGGTCATGTCACGGACCACGGCCTCGGTGCGGTCCAGCGTGGCGGCATCCGGCAACTGGGCAAATGAAACCAGATACTGCTTGTCCTGTTGGGGCACAAAGCCGGTCGGCGTGGTCTGGAACAGCTGCCAGGTGATGGCCAGCAGGCCGCCGTACAGCAGGATCACCACCAGCGAACCGCGTATGATCTTGCGCACCGACCATGAGTAGCCATTGGTCAGCTTCTCGAAAACGACATTGAAAGGTTTGAAAATCAGGCTGCCGAACAAGGCATTGAGCAGGCGCGTTGGCCGGTCCGGTGGTGCATCATGCGGCCTAAGCAAGGTGGCGGCCAGCGCCGGGCTCAGCGTCAGCGAGTTGATCGTGGAGATGATCGTCGAGATGGCGATGGTCAGGGCGAACTGTTTGTAGAACTGCCCGGTCAGGCCGGAGATGAATGCGGTGGGGATAAACACGGCACTCAGCACCAGCGAGGTGGCGATGATCGGCCCGGTCACTTCACGCATGGCCTGCCGCGTCGCCTCCACCGGCGATTTGCCCAGGCCGATGTTGCGTTCCACGTTTTCTACCACGACGATGGCGTCGTCCACCACGATCCCGATGGCCAGAACCAGACCGAAGAGGGACAGGGCATTCAGGGAAAAGCCGAACAGGTACATGACGGCGAAGGTGCCGACCAGGGAAACCGGAACGGCGGCCAGCGGGATGATCGAGGCACGCCAGGTCTGCAGAAAGAGGATGACCACCAGTACCACCAGCAGCACGGCCTCGAGCAGGGTCTTCACGACGGCCTCAATCGAGCCGCGCACAAACACCGTGGGATCATACACAATGCGGTAGTCCATACCTTGGGGGAAGGTATCTTTCAGCTCGGCCATGGTCTCTCGAACCGCATCCGAGATGGCGATGGCATTTGAGCCGGGGCTCTGGAATATCGCAATGGCCGCGGCGGGATTGTTGTCCAGCAGGGAACGCAGGGCGTAGCTGCTGCTGCCGAGTTCGATACGGGCAATGTCGCCAAGGCGGGTGATTTCACCTCGCTCCCCAACCCGTACGATGATGTCGCGAAATTCATCCAGGCTGCTCAGACGCCCCTTCACCTGTATCAGGATCTGAAAGGCGGCATCTTCTTCTGAGGGGGCCGCCCCCAGCGCCCCGGCAGCCACCTGACGGTTTTGCTCACGAATGGCGGCGACCACATCGGTGGCTGTCATGCCGAGTCCCGCAATCCGTTCCGGGTCCAGCCAGATCCTCAGGGCATAGTCGCCCGCCCCGAACACCCGGGCATCGCCGACCCCTTCCAGGCGTGCCAGCCGGTCCCGTACGTTGATGGTGGCGTAGTTGGACAGGTAAAGCATGTCATAGCGTTCGTCCGGCGACAGCAGGTGCACCACCATGGTCAGATCCGGGGAGGATTTTTCGGTGACCACTCCGAGTCTCTGGACCTCCTCGGGCAGCCTCGGCAGAGCCCGACTCACACGGTTCTGTACAGCGACCTGGGCTTTGTCCAGGTCTGTGCCCAGGGCAAAGGTCACGGTGATGCCCAGTGCGCCATCGGAAGTGGACTGGCTGCTGATGTAGAGCATGTCCTCGACCCCGTTGATGGCCTGCTCCAGTGGCGTGGCTACGGTCTGGGCGATGACAGCCGGGTTGGCGCCAGGGTAGTTGGCGCGGACCACAACAGTCGGGGGAACCACATCCGGATATTCTGTGATGGGCAGCTGGAACAGGCTGATGAAGCCGGCGATGAAAAACAGCATCGACAGCACCCCGGCGAAGATCGGCC
>JAUIAZ010000294.1 GCA_030427465.1 Gammaproteobacteria bacterium
CCTACATCACAGAGTGGGTTGTGGTACGCCAGTTCCAGCAGCCGTTTTCTATTTGGCTGCTTGCCATTGCCACGCCAGACCAGAATGTCCTTTTTTTCTTCCCAGGGCACCCGGTCAACAATGAGGTTGTAGTGGCGGATTTTGTTCAGCTTCATGAGAACGGAGTTCTCATTGTCGCCGCCGACCGGCCGTGCCTTTACGAAGGTCGGTACGGCTTCAACGTGGGTTTTGTCGCCGAAGCGGCAATGGAAGCGAAAATCCTGACTGAAATGACGCAGGTGCTCCCACAGGTCCAGGTAGTAGTTTGTCTTGAACTGCTTGCGCTGACGCCGGTAGGAAGAGAGCGTGAATGCATCCTCGCCGGGACGGAAAGAGGTTTCCCGTTTGCAGTAGTAATCGATCCGCTTCTGAAGCGCCTCGCGTTCTGCGGAGGGCAGAGCATTCCAGATTGCCTGCAGTTGACGGCTTGGCAGATAGAGCCCGGTTGAATGGATCCAGAGGCCTCGCAGGTAATACAGGAAATTCACATTCTGTGTCTGCCAGGCAGGAAAAATTTTCATGAAGCCTCGTAGCCTGGATTACTGTAAACCGGCAAAAACCTGTTGTACGTCGTCTTCTTCATCCAGTGCAGAGAGAAAATCCTCCACTTCTTCCAGCGCTTCGCCACTCAGGGAAACCGGATTTTTGGGACGCCAGCCGAGGTTGGCGCTCTGGATCTCGAAGCCCTGCCCAGGCAGAGCCTTGCAGACAGTATCCAGGTCGCTCATATCGGTAAAAAAGGTCACAGTGCTTTCATCCGCCGTGGTTTCAAGGTCCTGAGCGCCCGCTTCTATGGCGGCTTCCTCCGGATCAATGTCCGCACGGGCGGGTTCTGCCTCAATAATGCCACAGCGATCGAAGTCCCAGCTCACAGACCCGGCATTCCCGAGCTGTCCTTTTCGGAACAGAACCCGAATGGCTGCCGCTGTGCGGTTTTTGTTGTCAGTCAGACACTCGACGATCACCGGCACCTGATGGGGCGTGAATCCTTCGTAGGTCACCAGTTCATAGGTGATGTTTTCATCCAGCAAGCCCGCGCCTTTTTTTATGGCGCGTTCCAGTGTGTCGCGGGGCATGGAAGCTTTTTTGGCCTGATCAACAGCCAGACGCAGCCTGGGATTCATGTCGGGGTCTGCACCCCCTCTGGCGGCAACGATGATTTCCCGGCTGAGTCGGGTAAACAGCTTGCCTTTGGCATCTGCTGCAGCTGATTTGTGTTTTGCTTTCCACTGGGCGCCCATGCGCTTCACTCCATAAAAAAACAGGCCGATTATATAGTTGGCGACAAGCAGGGGGGAAGCCAAAAGCGCTTTGGATCAATCAGGGCTGAACCCGCGCCTGGCCATCAGAAGGTCCCAGAACATAACCCAGTCGCCCGCCAGACTATACAACGGATAACGGAAAGTTGCCGGTCGGTTCTTCTCAAAGACGAAGTGACCGACCCAGGCAAAACCGTAGCCAATTACGGGCATCAGGAGCAGGTACCAGGCATTGCCACTGATGATGGCCGCAGCCAGTACACACAGCACCAGTGAAGAACCGACGAAATGTAAGACTCTGCAGACCGTGTTGCGATGCTCGGCCAGATAGTAGGGGTAAAAGTCCTGAAAGCGGCGGAAACCGCCTTCAGGTTCTTCCACATGTTCTGCTTCTGTCCGGGTCATGTGCCGTCGCGCTCCTGGAAGGGGGACCTATTCAGGAATAGACGACAGTATGGCGTTGAACAACTGGCTGGGCCGCATGGCATGGCTGGCTTTTTCAAAGTCCGGTGCGTAGTAGCCGCCCAGGTCAACTTCTTTGCCCTGTACCGAGTCGAGTTCCACCAGAATGTCTTTTTCCTTGCTTCGCATCTCCTGACTGATGGGCTGGAATATTTTCCGCAGCTCTTTGTCATCTTCCTGGTTGGCAAGGGCATCGGCCCAATACATGGCCAGATAGAAGTGGCTGCCACGATTATCGAGCTCACCAGCCATCCGACGGGGGGCCTTGTCATTTTCCAGGTGTTTCTCAGTGGCCTGGTCAAGAGTTTTTGCGAGAACCCGGGCGCGTTCATTGTTTTGTTTAATGCCGAGATCTTCCAGAGACACCGCAATCGCCATAAACTCGCCCAGCGAATCCCAGCGCAGGTGACCCTCTTCGACGAACTGTTGCACGTGTTTGGGCGCTGATCCCCCGGCGCCGGTTTCAAACAATCCGCCACCGGCCATCAGCGGAACTATCGATAACATTTTGGCGCTGGTTCCAAGCTCCAGGATGGGGAAAAGGTCAGTGAGGTAGTCACGCAACACGTTTCCGGTTACCGAGATAGTGTCCTGCCCGTCGATCAGTCGCTCCATGGTCAGACGGATGGCTTCAACCGGGGATTTGATCATGATGTCCAGGCCGCTGGTATCGTGATCCTGCAGATAGGTTTCAACCTTCTTGCGCAGCTGCTCGTCATGCGCCCGCTTGGGGTCCAGCCAGAAAATGGCCGGCATGCCGGAGAGTCGCGCGCGTTCTACGGCCAGCCGCACCCAGTCACGGATAGGCTCGTCCTTGGTCTGGCACATACGCCAGATATCGCCTTTCTCCACGGTGTGCTTCAGCAGCACGCGCCCATCCTCGTGAACCACCTGAATCACACCGTCTGCCGGCAATTCGAAGGTCTTGTCATGAGACCCATATTCTTCGGCCTGCTGGGCCATGAGACCCACATTGGGCACGGTGCCCATGGTAGTCGGGTCGAAAGCGCCGTTGGTCTTACAGAAGTTGATCACTTCCTGATAGATGCGGGCATAGGTGCTTTCCGGAATTACAGCCTTGGTATCCTTCAGCTTGCCATCGGCTCCCCACATCTTGCCGCTGTTACGGATCATGGCAGGCATCGAGGCGTCCACAATGACATCACTGGGTACGTGCAGGTTGGAAATCCCTTTGTCGGAATCGACCATCGCAATTTCCGGGCGGTTTCTGTAAGACGCGCGGATCCGGGCTTCAATTTCCGAGCGGATGGAGTAGGGAAGGCTCTCAATTTTCTGATGGACGTTTATCAGACCGTTATTCGGATTGACACCCAACTCCTTGAACAACTCGGCGTACTTGGTGAAAAGCTCCTTGAAATAAACCGTCACGGCATGGCCGAAAACGATGGGGTGAGATACCTTCATCATCGTGGCTTTGACGTGCAATGAGAACAGGAGGTTGGATTCTTTCGCATCCTCCATCTGTTCTTCGAAGAAAGCCCGCAGTGCTTTGACTGACATGAACATGCCGTCAATCACTTCCCCTTCCAGAACCGCAGTGGACTCCTTCAGAACCTGGGTGGAACCATCGGACTTGACGAGCTGGATGCGAACGTTGCCCGGCTTGTCTATCACCGTGCTTTTCTCGCTGCTGTAAAAGTCGCCTTTGCGCATGTGAGCCACATGGGTCTGAGAGGCCATGCTCCAGGCCCCCATCTTGTGAGGAAACTTGCGGGCGTAGTTCTTCACCGCACCGGGCGCACGCCGGTCGGAGTTCCCCTGGCGCAACACCGGGTTGACGGCACTGCCAAGCACTTTGCCGTAGCGTTTCCGGATATCCTGCTCCTGCTCGTTAGAGGGCTCATCCGGAAAATCCGGAATCCTGAAGCCCTTACCCTGAAGTTCACTGATGGCAGATTTCAACTGGGGAACCGAAGCGCTGATGTTGGGCAACTTTATGATGTTGGTCTCTGCCTTCTGGGTCATGTCACCCAATTCAGCCAAGGCATCCGGTACCCGCTGACTTTCTTCCAGGTACTCGGGAAAGGCAGCCAGTATACGGGCAGCCAGTGATATGTCGCTGGTTTCGAAGTGAATGCCTGCAGGTCGGGAAAAGGCTTGCAGGATGGGCAGTAGAGAGTAGGTGGCTAGAGCAGGAGCTTCGTCGGTAAACGTGTAGGTAATAGTAGGCTGAACGCTGGTCATTACAGAACCCTTGCTGAGAGGAACGGGTAAAAAACAAGGAGTAACTTTAGCACGGATCGGTGTATTTTGGGCGAGTTTTTGGGAGCTGGTTCACTTAACTTCGCCAAATTTACGTTCTATTCGTGAAATTCTCTCTTCGAGTGATTCAATGGTTCTGGCTTGTTCAGTGAGTTCTGCTTTCAGCTCCATGTTTTCCAGAAGCATGGCCTGCCACTGATCGATGGCAGCTGGAGCCGCCGAAACGGGCCGGGCGGCAGGCATCCACCAGAGCAAGGCCAGACAGCCAACCATTAGCAGCCCGCTGGAGGCCAGAATCAGAGCCCGGCGGTTTTGCCCGGGGGGCAGTCCGGTCCAGTTGATCCTGGGCCTGTCATCACTTTTCGGTCCGGAGGGCAGCAAGTTTTCCTCCAGGGCCAGAGAGGGCCGGCGTGAAACAGGGCGTGGCTGATGTTGTTGCAACAAGTCGGGCAGGATAGTTTCCAGGCGCAAGCCGGCTGTGGTGGCACCCGGTCGGGAGTCCGGTTTGCCGGTGCCAGCAGAGGGTGGCATGCCGCTGCGTGAAGATTTGCTCCTGGACTTTTTCCGGCGGCTGGAAGTGATCTCGCTCGTTGGGTTGCTCATTGAGGCATCCTGTTGTTATTCATTGAGTCCTTTTGCATGACCTGAACATGCCCGAATCC
>JAUIAZ010000295.1 GCA_030427465.1 Gammaproteobacteria bacterium
TATTTTTGAGGGCACAATCAAACTGAAAATCAAGCCTGTTTTCTTAAAAAAACCGGTTGACATGTCCTTCTTATGCACACTCATGACCAAACTGAAATATCAGTAGTGCGAGTCGGAATAAAAATTTCTCAGAGCCGTATTGACTTATATAACTGATTGAAAAATAACAATAAAAATGATTTGGTTAAAAAATGGACATTTTGTGTTGAATGCCCGAATAGTGGGGCTTCTGCCGCTTTTCCCAAAATCTATCCCCAGAGTTATCCACAGATTCTGTGGAGAAGTGATCTGTGTCACGAAAAGAAACACGATGGGCCTTTCTTGTGGATAAAAGTTGTCCTTTTCTGGCGACAGGAACGCGCCTTGTGGGCCTTTCAGGCGTTTTCAGTTGAGTAATGCTTTAATAAGGGCAGACGCTTTTAGTTACGGTAAGACACTTCGATGAACCTGGATTTGACAGCCACACTCTCCCTGATCGCAGCTCTCGCTTCCGGGTGGGGGCTGGCTGCCTGGAAAGGGCGACACAGGCGAACCCGGCAGACTGTGGAGTTGAAGCGGGCACAGGATGAATCCAGGCTCCTTTCAAGTACACTTGAACAGATTACCGACAGTGCGTTTGAAGGGGTCTACTGGGTCGATCCCTGGCGGATGCGCTATGTGGCAGCCAACCCGACCGGACTGAAAGCGCTGCAAGTCAATCATGATGAATTACTCGAGTTGCCGCTGGAGCAAGTACACCCGCAAGAAATAAACAAGCTCAGGGAGCATTTCCGGAAATGTCTCGATAGCGGAGAGTCTGTTCGCTTCAATATTCAGGCCAGCCGGAAAGATGGGCTGGTGTTTCCGGTTGAACTGATTTGCATGCCGGTCGAGCGCAATGGCGAGCGCGTGATTCTGGCGCTGGGCCGGGATCTGTCACGCTGGCAGAAGAGTCGCCGGAAGATCCAGAAGCTTAATCAACTATATGCTGTGCTCAGCCAGTGTAACCGGGTTATCAGCCAGCAGGCAGATCCACAGGACATACTCTCCCAGGTGTGCGAGATCGCAGTTTCTGAAGGGGGCTTTGACACAGCCTGGGCCGGCAGGGTTGGTGGGGGTAAGCTGAGCCTGATTTCGCATGCCGGTGAAGTGTATGAGCAACTGAACCAGGTGAAAATCCGTCTGGATGGTGGAGAGTTCAGTCAGGGGCCCATGGCTCAATCCGTATTGACCGGTGAAGTCAGGATCAATAATGAAATGGAGTCGGACCCGCTGCTTTCACCCTGGATGCAAACCATTCGTGAAGCGGGACTGCGTTCAGCGGCCACCATTCCGGTTTCTATCAGAGGGCGGGTCGAATATGCACTGGCCTTTTATTCCCACACCAGGCACTACATCGATACAGAAATGGTCACCTTGTTCCAGGATCTGGCCAATGATCTCAGTCATGGTCTCAGCCAGTGGGCAGCAGAACAGGAGCGTCAGGAAGCGGTTCATTTGCTGAATCAGTTGAGCCGTGCGGTGGACCAGAGTGCCGATGCGGTGATGATTCTCAATATGGACGGACTCATCGACTACGTTAATCCGCGCTTCAGCGAGGTTACCGGCTACCTTAGCGCTGAAGTGGTCGGGCGCCCACCGGCCATGCTGACCTCGGGGGAAGAGGAATCCGGAAAATACGAAGCCATTCTGGAAGACCTGATTGAGGGACGCAGCTGGAAGGGCGATTTCCGCAAAAAGCGCAAGAACGGGGAGCTGTACTGGTCCCAGGAAACCATATCCCCGGTCCGTGATGAGGCCGGCAATATCAGTCACTATATATGCACTGCAGAGGACTGCACCGAGCTGCGCAAAGCCCAGGATATGGTCGAGCGGCTCGCCTTCTATGATGCACTGACGGGGCTGCCCAACCGGCGGCTGTTGCATGATCGCATGCGACAGGCTCTGGAAGTGGCCAGGCGCCAGTCCCATCAGGTAGCGGTTTTCTTCCTGGACCTGGACAAATTCAAGCAGATCAATGATTCCCTCGGGCATCCGGCCGGTGACCAGTTATTAAGAGAGATCAGTCAGCGCCTGAGTAATTGTGTACAGGCCTCGGATACCGTTGCCCGGCTGGGGGGCGATGAGTTTACCGTGTTGCTCACTGAGGTCCGGCAACTGACGGAAGTTGTCACGGTGGCGGAACGGATTCTCGAGCAGATTCAGCGTCCGGTTGACCTCGAAGGTTTCCCGATGCAGGTGACGACGAGTATCGGGGTTACCCTGTATCCGGATGATGGTCATGACATCAATGACCTGCTGCGCAATGCCGATCTGGCCATGTACCACTCCAAGTCGCTGGGGCGGAACAATTTCCAGTTTTACACAGAAGAGATTAACCGCAAGGCACTAGGCCAGGTCGATCTGGAAGCGCGCTTGCGGCGCGCCATCGAAAGCGAGAGCTTTCTTCTGCACTACCAACCGCAGATCAGCACTGCGACCGGAAAAATGGTCGGGGTCGAGGCACTGGTGCGCTGGAGTACCCCGGATCGTGGTGTCATCTCACCGGGTGATTTCATTCCGCTCGCGGAAGAAACCGGCCTGATTGAACCCATCGGTGAGTGGGTTTTACAGCGAGCGCTACAGGAAACCACGCGTTTCGCCGCTCTGGTTGGTCATCCGGTCAAGCTGGCCGTCAATCTCTCGGCCTACCAGTTCAGGCGCCCGGATCGACTCATGCAAACGATTCGGCAACTGCTGGAAAACAGTGGCGTGGATCCGCGATGGCTGGAGCTCGAGCTCACCGAAAGCATGCTCGTGGATGACATCGACTCCACCATTTCAACCTTGCAGTCTCTGCGTGAACTGGGCATCAGCCTGGCCATTGACGACTTTGGTACGGGTTACTCGTCACTGAGTTACCTGAAACAGTTTCCGATTGATGTGCTCAAAATTGACCGGACCTTCATCCACGACCTGGAAACCAATCCCAATGACGCTTCCATTACCTCTGCGATTATTGCAATGGGGCAGCAGCTCGGTTTACAGGTGACTGCCGAGGGGGTCGAGAATCGAAAGCAGCTGAGTTATCTGCGTCGGGCTGGCTGTCATTCCTATCAGGGTTATCTGTGTAGCCCCCCTGTTCCATTGGAGGGACTACTCAGCCTGATACGCGAAAAGCGTCTTGCCGTTGAGCCATAAGCCGCTTAGATAGAGCGTTTTCAAGAAAAACCTGGCGTTGACATTTTCTTCACATCTTTTTGACGGGGTATTCACAAGCGGGGGCGTAATCTCAGTGTCACAAAACCTAAATGTGACAGGAGACTATGATGAATCGCAAACTTTTAATGGGCGCCCTTCTTGGTAGCACGCTTGTGTTGGCGGGCTGTAGCGACGATGACGATAACGACCCGAGTACCTTGCTACGTGCCGTGCACCTTTCCCCGGATGCGCCGGCTGTGGATGTTCGCGTCAACGGAGCAGAGGTCGCCGGTGATGTGACCTACCGGCAGGCCACCGGATTCCTGAGGGTCAGCCCGGGAGACACGCCAGTACAGGTGCTGGCGGCCAATACAGAAACCGCCGTAATCGATGCCAGCCTGGACCTTGATCGCAACGTCAGGACAACCGTTCTGGCGGTCAACACGCTCGCTGCGATTGAGCCTCTGGTCATTACCGATAACACGGCCCCGCCTGCTGATCAGGCAGCCCTGCGTGTGGTTCACGGTGCACCTTCAGTGGGTGCTGTAGATGTGTACATCAGCGCACCCACAGATATGTTGCCAATGACGCCGACACTGTCCAACGTGCCCTTCAAAGGAATATCTGATGAACTGGAAGTGGATGCAGGAGACTATCGGGTCCGCGTCACGGCGACGGGTGATACCGCGGTGGTGTATGACAGCGGAACACTGTCACTCAGTGCCGGGGTGGAATATGTGGCGATTGCGTCACAGGTAGCCGATACAAGAATCAGTCCGATCGGCCTGACCATTCTGACCGACCTTTCAGGCACTCCGGTGGTGGCTGCTGATGATGGCCGCGCCCGTGTCCAAGTGGTGCATGCCTCTCCTGACGCACCGGCTGTAGACGTCACACTGGATGGCGTTGAGGTTGTCGACTCAGCGGTATTCGGCGATGCAACCGGTTACCTGACTCTGCTGGGTGGCGAGTATGATCTCTCGGTAGACACTGCTGACGGGGCGCTCATCGGTGTGATCGAAGCAATGCCGACCTTTGCCGCAGGGAGTGATACCACTGTGGTTGCCCTGAACCAGGTGGCCAACATCGAGGCTCTCGTGCTCATCGATGATAACAGTGCGCCAGCCACTGGTAACGTCAAGCTGAGAGTCGTCCATGCTGCCTCACAGGCGGGTACAGTGGACGTATTCATTACCGCACCGGGTGCGAACCTGGCCGGGGTAACGCCAACCATTGAAGACTTCAACTTCAAGGACGTTCAGGACTATCTGGAAGTGCCGGCCGGTAACTACCAGGTGAGAATCACCGCCGCAGATACCACGGCCCCAGTCTTGATAGAAGCCGCTAACGTGGCCCTGGCAGCGGGTGATGTTTACACCGCCTATGCACTGGATACCCGCGCAACTCCTCTGCTGACCACCGACCGCGACTGAAGCAGGCGGGTCTTTCAACCGGGCAGCTCATCTGA
>JAUIAZ010000021.1 GCA_030427465.1 Gammaproteobacteria bacterium
GCCAATGACGAGGCCCAGTTCAGCGAGCTGCGCACCTTGGGAGAGCTGACAAAAATCGCCTGGAAACATGACGTACAGACCTTCATTGAAGGTCCTGGCCATGTACCCATGCATCTGGTCAAGGAAAACATGGATGAGCAGCTCAAGCACTGTCATGAGGCGCCCTTCTACACCCTGGGGCCACTCACTACTGACATCAGCCCGGGTTATGACCATTTCAGCTCCGGCATCGGTGCGGCACTGATCGGCTGGTACGGTTGCGCCATGCTCTGTTATGTCACGCCCAAGGAGCACCTCGGCCTGCCGAATCGGGACGACGTCAAGCAGGGTCTGATTGCTTACAAGATTGCCGCACATGCGGCCGATCTGGCGAAAGGTCTGCCGGGCGCACAGATCCGTGACAACGCCCTGTCCAAGGCGCGCTTTGAATTCCGCTGGGAAGACCAGTTCAATCTGTCGCTGGATCCGGATACGGCACGTGCCTTCCACGACGAAACCCTGCCCAAGGAAGGCCACAAAGTGGCGCATTTCTGTTCCATGTGTGGCCCGAAATTCTGCTCCATGAAGATCACGCAGGAAGTCCGCGATTATGCAGCGGCCAAGAAGGAAGCTGAGGCGGGTATGGCCGAGATGTCTGAAGAGTATCGCCGGCAGGGCCAGAAACTCTACCATGAAGTCTGATCGCCGGATTCTGATTGCCGGAGGCGGCCTGCTCGGTCGCCTGCTGGCCTGGCGGCTCTCTGCAGGCGGTCACGCTGAAGTCACCCTGCTTGAAAAGGGCTCGCTGGACCAGCCGGTTGCGGCCGCCTGGACCGCCGCCGGCATGCTCGCACCGCTGAGTGAGCTGGCTGACTGCGACGCCGGTATCTATGAACTGGGTCTGGACAGTCTGGCTATCTGGCCAGACTGGATCAGTGAGCTGGAGCGCGACAGCGGTCAGACGATCGACTTCAACCAGCGGGGGTCCCTGCTGGTTGCGCACCCGCAGGATTACCATCTGTTACGGCAGTTCGAATCCAAGGTGCGCTTCAAAGGGGCCGACAACCGGGCGGTAAAGCGCGTTGATCGCGGTGGCATTCAGGCACTTGAACCCGACCTCGCGCAGAACATCAATAGCGGCCTGTTTCTGACAGAAGAGGCTGCCCTGCACAGTCGGCAGGTTCTGAACGCCCTGCTCAAAGTGCTCAGAAACCGAGGGGTTACCTGCCTGGAGCACCGAGAGGTCGAGCGTTGTCTGCCAGGTCGCGTTTGCCTGAGCGCAGGTGAGACCCTCGAAGCTGACTGGGTCATTGATACCCGAGGCACCGGTGCCAGCCGGGAACTGAGTGGACTGCGTGGTGTCCGTGGCGAGGTAATGCTGGTTGAGTCCGCAGAAGTGCGCTTTCAGCGGCCAGTGCGCCTGATGCACCCGCGCTACCAGCTCTATGTCGTCCCCCGGCCCGGTAATCAGCTGCTGATCGGAGCCACCGAAATCGAAAGTGAGGATTACAGCCCGGTGAGTCTGCGTTCCAGTCTGGAGCTTTCCTCGGCGCTTTATGCATTAAACCCCTCTCTGGGTGAAGCCCGAATTCTGGAGAGCCACAGCAATTGCCGCCCCGCGATGGCGGATAACCAGCCCTTGCTGCAGGCTGAATCCGGCCTGCTCCGGATCAACGGCCTTTACCGCCACGGCTTCCTCATTGCCCCCGCGATGGTCAACCGCGCTCTGGCTGCGCTTGCCGGAACAGACAGTGCTGTGTTGGCGAAAGCTACTCAGGGAGAAATTCATCATGCCTGATATTGAAATCAACGGTCAGACCCGCCAGTTACCCGGTGAACAACTGGCGCTGACTGCCCTGCTTCAGAGCGAGGCACCGGCAGACGGCGGTTTTGCGGTCGCGGTGAATGAGGCTTTTGTGCCGAAATCCCAGTATGAAACCGTTTGCCTGCAATCCGGCGACCGGGTGGAAATACTGCGGCCGATTCAGGGAGGCTGAGGCGGTGTCTGAAATGAATCTGTCCATTTACGGAGAAGCGATCAGCAGTCGCCTCTGGGTCGGTACCGCCCACTACCCCTCGCCCAGCGTGATGCAGCAGGCCCTGCAGGCCGCACAACCGGGCTTTGTCACCCTCTCGCTGCGCCGTCAGCAGGCGAGCGGCGCCGAAACATTCTGGAAGAACCTCCGCGACCTGCCCTTCAAACTGCTGCCCAACACCGCGGGCTGTCACAGTGCCCGCGAAGCCGTAACCCTGGCTGAGATGTCGCGGGAGCTGTTTGAAACGCCCTGGATTAAACTGGAAGTGATTGGCGATGATTACAGCCTGCAGCCCTGCCCTTATCAGCTGGTGGAGGCCGCGACCGAACTGGTCAACAAAGGGTTCAAAGTGCTGCCCTATTGCACGGATGATCTGATTGTCTGCCAGCGCCTGCTGGATGCCGGCTGCGAAGCCCTGATGCCCCTGGGGGCTCCCATTGGGACCGGTCTGGGCTTGCTCAACCCTTACACCCTGAAACAGCTGCGGGAGCGACATCCGAATATACCGCTGATCATCGACGCGGGCCTGGGTGCCCCCTCACAGGCCGCGCAGGCCATGGAATGGGGCTTTGATGGGGTTTTGCTGAACACCGCCATTGCCGAAGCCGGTGACCCCGTCAACATGGCACTGGCCTTCCGCGAGGCGGTGACAGGCGGTCGACGCGCATTCGAAGCCGGGCTGATGCAGACCCGTAACAGTGCGCAGGCCAGTACACCGCTGGTTGACCGCCCCTTCTGGCAGCAGAGTTCCTGATGACAGATACGACAGTCAAAGCACAGGTTGAGGTCATCGCCGCCTCAGACTCGGCCGCTTGCAGCGGCATTCAGGCCGACAATACAACCATACAGAATCTCGGGGCACACGCCCTGAATGCCATGACGGCAGTGACGGCCCAGAATCCCGAAACCGTACTCGGGGTCAATGCCATCGCAGGCGAAGCCTTGCAGCAACAGTTGCAGGCCTTATCGGCAATTCCGGTTCAGGCACGCAAGATCGGGCTGATCGCCAGTACTGAGCAACTGAGTGTCATTCAGGCGCATTTGAAAGCACGCCCTGTTTTCACGGTGCTGGATCCAGTCATGCTCAGCTCGACCGGGAAAACGCTGGGGCTCGGGCCTGAGTCATTAAAAACCCTGCTGGACCAGGTAGATCTCGTGACGCCGAATATCCCGGAAGCAGAGGCACTGACCGGACGGGAAATTCATACCCTGGAAGATCGTGTGGAAGCCGCCCGGGCGCTGCGCGCGCTCGGCCCGGCCGTTTACCTGAAAGGCGGGCATGGCCAGGATCCGGACAGATGCCTGGATCTGTTCTGGGCCCGGGAAAAGGACCAGCCGGTATGGCTGGCCTATCGCAAACAGGACCGGGTGACCCATACCCGGGGTACCGGGTGTACGCTGAGTTCCGCCATCGCTGCGGCGGTGGCAGGCGGTTACGAGCTGCCGGATGCTCTGTGTGTGGCAGGCGCCCGCGTGCAATGGGGGCTTGGCCACGGCTATTCCCTGGGTGGCCGGTCTGCCGGACCAATTGCCCGACAGGCCCCTGAGCCCCTTTTTGAACACTACCCCCGTTGGCTGGATACCCCGGATTGGCTGGATCTGCCCCCCTTCCCCGACTGTGGGCCCGAACCGCTCGGCCTCTACCCGGTCATTGATTCGCTGGAATGGCTTGACCGAATGGTTCAGGCCGGTGTGACTACCTGTCAGCTGCGCATCAAGCATCTGGAAGGCGAAGCCCTACGCCAAACCATCCGGTCTGCGGTAGAGCGCGTGAAAGGCACAGCCTGTCGGCTGTTCATCAATGATTACTGGGAGCTGGCCGCCGAATTCGGTGCCTACGGCGTTCACCTTGGCCAGGAAGATCTGGAAACGGTTCCCCTGAAAACACTGGCGGCCAGCGGCCTGAGACTGGGCATCAGCACCCACGGTGAGGCCGAGTGGTGCCGGGCCGCCGCGTTGCGTCCGAGCTATATCGCCATCGGCGCCATCTTCCCCACACAAACCAAACCGGTGCATGTGGTCGGGCTGGAAGCCTTGCAGCGCTGGCAAAGCATACTCGCGCCCCAGTTTCCATTGACCGCGATTGGTGGCATTGGCTTTGATAATCTATCGGATGTCCTGGCAACGGGAATTGACTCCATCGCCGTAGTTAGCGCCATTACCCGGGCAGCCGACCCGGAACAGGCTGTACGCGATTTTCAGCAACGCATCGCTGAGAGGGCATAGAACCCCCCGGTCTTTCAGGCCTGGCTGATATAACCTAACGGTCCAAAACCGGGGCTCCGCCTGCGTTACAATCAGAGATTGTCTCCGCAGGGATCAGCGAATGAAGCAGTTTTTAAGCGGATGGCAGCGGATGCAGCCTGTCCGTGTACCTGACAAGTTCAAACGGCCACTGGAACTTCAGCGGCTGGAAGATCTCTTTGTGCGCCAACAGGCCGGTATCATCTTCTATCCCCTGATCTGGGGTCTGGTTTCCATTGGCATCCAGGTGGTGTCTCCCTCTCCCGAGAAAGCCCGCTGGTGTCTGTTTGTTGAAGTCGTCCTGCTGCTGGCCTCGTGGATCCGCCACCGCATTGGGCTGCACTTTATGGCCCTCAGTCCGCACGACCTGGCAGCCCGTGAGCGCTGCATCCTGCTGAGTGTCTCCCTCAGCGCCCTGACCTGGAGCGGGCTGTTCTCACTGGCGGTTCTGCCAACCCCTTTGAACGAGCATTACAGCCTGCTGGTGACCGCTTCTCTGGGACTGTGTGCAGGCGCAGCAACCTTGCTGAACATCCACAAGCGAACCATTGAAGTCTATCTGCTGAGCCTGTTGACCCTGCCCACCCTGGCGGTGTTGTCAGGGCATTCGCAGGAACACCCGGGAATCGCTGTGCTGTTTATTTTCTTCGGATTTTCCATGCGTGCGATCACGATGTACTCGCGAGGAGAGTATGAAAAGACGGTGGTGGCCAATCTGATCCTCAAGCAGCAAACCGAACTGTTGACCGAGGTCAGCCTCTCGGATGCACTGACCGGTGTTCGCAACCGCCGTTATTTTGACCAGATTTTCCAGCAGGAAATCCAGCGGGCAGCGCGTCTGTCTCATCCATTGACCCTGTTGCTGGTAGACATTGACCATTTCAAACAGGTCAATGATGACCATGGCCACGCCGTAGGTGACGCCTGCCTCTGCCATGTGGCCACCACCATCGAAAACTGCCTGAACCGGGCGGGTGACTTTGTTGCCCGCTATGGCGGAGAGGAATTTGCCGTGATTCTGGCCGGCTCCGGCACCCAGGAGGGGAAGCGCGTGGCCGAGGCCATCCGGTCAGCGGTTAGCCAGGCGCCGTTTTTCTGGCGTGGTACCCGTCTGCGTGTCACGGTGTCTATCGGCGGTATGTCCCTGGAAGAGCCTCATCCGGGAGTCCAGGGGGATCGCTTTTTCCAGGCCACCGATGCGGCCCTCTTCAGGGCCAAGGAGAGTGGACGCAATCTGGTCTGCTGGATAGACTGTCCGGCACATGTTGGTGAAAAGACAGAGGACATCCACTTCGCCCTCTTGCCAAGAGGAGAAGCTGGGCGAAGTCTCTGATTCCGGGTTTTATGCACATCCTTGCCAGACAGTTCCGGCTCGTGGGGCGTTTTGCCATTCGCCCTCTTGGTCTCGTCTTTGCAAACGTCATGCTGGCTTTTACACTGTCCTGGTCCGCTTCTCTGGCTATCGCTGTGCCCCCGGCGTTGCCAAGCCCGGCCGAGCGTCAGCCGGCACCGGATTTCAACCTGCCCTGCCTCGACAGTCCAGGCCAGGAAGCAGCCCGCTCAATTTCACTCAGTGATTATTCCGGCCAGGTCATCCTGCTGGATTTCTGGGCTTCCTGGTGCGGTCCCTGCCGGGCCTCTTTTCCGGCCTATGATGTATTGAGGCAACAGCTGCAGGGACGCTTCGGGAAAGATCGTTTCGAGATTCTGGCCGTCAATGTGGACATCAGCCCCGAAGAGGCGAAGGCCTTCCTGAAACAGACACCGGTAGATTTTCCGCTGCTCCGGGAGTCCAGTGGCGCGACTCAGCAGGCCTACCAGCTGGTGGCCATGCCCAGTGCCTTCCTGATTGACCGGCAGGGCCGGATCGCCGGTGCCTACCATGGCTTCAGCCCCGGTTCGGTCAAACGGCTGGAAGCCTGGGTCGAAACCCTGGTAAAGGAGCCCGGGCCTGAAGTGTCTGCGAACCGCGCGTGCCGCTAGCCACTCAGTACTGGGGGTTCTCGTAATCGTAGAGTTCAGCACGGTCAGCTTGAAGGCTGTAGCCGGATACCGCCAGCTCACTTTCCACCAGGCCGGCACTCATGACTCCTTCGATCCAGATGGCGTCATACAGCAGGTCGTGTTCGATGCCTTCGGGAAAATAGATGTGCACGATCTGGTTGGCCGGCGGCGGGGGAACATGGATGCAGGCGCCAAAATAGGGAACCAGCAGGAATTCCGTCACATGCGTTTCGTTCCCATCCAGTGGCACGATAAACCCGGGCAGGCGAATCTTCTTGCCTTGCAGGTCTTTACGCAAGGTGGACTCGTCAAATGCAGGCAAGGCATCCGGCAAGGGGCCGGCGCCAGAGTGATCAATCATCTGCGTATCGGTTGGCACCTGAAGCGCGCGCAGCTCTTCCGGAATCAGCTCATCCCAGGTCAGCGTCTGGATGGCATCCGCTGCCTGCGCCGGGCCTGTGTTAAAAGCCAGCAGGCAAGACAAGCCCATCATGAATGAAGCCACCAGAGCCTTCAGGTTGATTCTCTCGATTTCCACTGCTTCCACTCACCTCAAATGATGTATTTGCTGCTGGCCTACGCTTCACACACGAATGGTCATGCCATCTGCCAGCGACAGCCGGTAAGCCCGCCAGGATGGCCACAAGCCAATCAGCACACCCGCGGCGACCACCGCCCCCAGCAACCGCCATTCGTAAAGTGTCAGCGGCTGCCACTGTAATTGCAGGCTGTAATATTCTAGCGCGAAGGGCTCCGCCACCGCCAAAACCAGATGAAAGAGCAACAGACCGGCAAGCGCTCCAAGTAAGGACAGGATTCCGGCTTCACTGAGCATCAGCCCCAGTATCTGGAGCGGCCGGGCACCGACTGCCCTCAGGATGGCGAGCTCACGCCGGCGTTCATTGAGACTGCTCAGGATCATGGTCAGCATACCCAGCAGTCCGGCGACCACGACAAACGCGGCGATCACCACCAGGGCCTTTTCCGCCACCCCCATCAGCCCCCAGAGTTCCTGAAGGGCCACCCCCGGCATGATCGCCATCAGCGGTTCGCCGCGATATTCGTTGACCCAGCGTTGCACCTGGAACACCTGAAATTTGCCGGTGAGGCCCACCAGCATGGCGGTAATCGCCTGCGGCTGCAGATCCGCCTGAGCCACATCCTCCACCCCCAGCTGAACCCTGGGCGGCGCTCCGCCTTCCCAGCCCAGATGTATGGCTTCAATGCCTTCCAGTGAGACATGCACTGTGCGGTCAACCGGGGTGCCGGTACGCGCCAGAATCCCGGTGACTGTGAAGGGCATCGTGTCATGCCTGACGAAGGAGGTCTGCCCGGCCCCGTGAGCCACAATGATTTCATCGCCGATCTGATAATTGAGCTTGCTGGCTACTTCAGCACCCAGAACCGCATCGAAGGTTCCCGCAAAAGGCTTGCCCTGCGCAAACCTGAGAGTGTGATCACCCGCATATTGGTAGTGGGTAAAGTAGTCTGTACTGGTTCCGAGTACGCGGTAACCCCGGTGGGAGTCTCCCAGTGACAGGGGGACTGTCCAGCGGACGCTCTGGAGATCACGGATGCGTTCATAACTCTCCCAGCGAATATTGTTGGTCGCATTACCGAGGCGGAATACCGAGTACAGCAGCAACTGGACCTGTCCGGTGCGCGCACCAATGATGAGGTCGGTGCCGCTGAGTGTGTTGGCAAAGCTCAGCTTGGCCTGAGTGCGCACCCGCTCCACCCCCAGCAGCAGGGTTACGCTGACGGCAATGGAAAGCAAGGTCAACAGCGCGGTGGTGCGGCGATTCCAGAGGCTTCGGGCAGCGAGACGGGAAAGCGTCAGCATCTACAGTTCCTCCGCCATTTCCGGGTGTATCCGGTTCAGATCAGCCAGGCTGTCATGGCGGTCGAAAAACTGACGCAGACCATCGTCATGACTGACAAAGATCAAAGTGCTTTGTGCGGCCTCCAGCTCCCGGAACAGCAGTTCCAGGAAACGTCCGCGAGTGGCCGCATCCAGGGCCGATGTCGGTTCGTCAGCCAGCACCAGGGGCGGCCGGCCAATCAATGCCCGGGCTACAGCCACCCGTTGTTGCTGGCCAATACTGAGACCGGTGACGGACCGATCGAATACCGAATCCGGCAGTTTCAGGGCGGACAACAGTCGCATCCCTTCGCGACGGGCATTCAGACCCAGGGATTTCAAGCGCTCACGCCGTGCCCGGGAAAAATGGCAGGGCAAAGTCACGTTCTCCACAACGCTCAGATAAGGCAGCAGGTTGAAAGACTGGAAGATGTACCCCAGATGATCGGCGCGGAAGCGATCCAGGCTGGCCCCTTTGAGGCCGGACAGCTGTACGCCATCCACCATCAGATGCCCCGAGACAGGCTGATGCACGCCGGACAACAGGCCCAGCAGCGTGGACTTCCCGCTGCCGCTGGCACCTTGAAGAAACACCCGCTCACCGGGAGCCACCTGCCATGCCGGTATATCGAGTACGGGCGACTGGCCAGGCCAGCCAAAGCGGAGATTCTGAATATCAACGAGGTTTTCGGACATGAGCAATCGCTTTGTTACAACATATCATCGGCGTCTGATCGCGCCAGTTTACGGGATTCCGGCGCCCCCTGTAATTACCAGGCGGTAAACTTTTACCTGGAGGCCTCTGACTTGTTACCCTTGTCGTATGCTGAAACTGTCCAATACTGTTGAACTTGCTGACTGGGAAATAGAAATCACCCAGATCCGGGCCCAGGGTGCCGGCGGTCAGAACGTGAACAAAGTGTCTTCTGCCGTGCATCTGCGTTTTGATGTTCCGCGCTCCACACTGCCCCCGTTCTATAAGGAACGGCTGATGGCACTCAATGACAGCCGGATCAGCAAGGATGGGGTCATTGTGATCAAGGCGCAGTCTTTCCGTACACTGGAACTGAACAAGGAAGATGCGCTTGAGCGGCTGAAAAATCTGATCCAGGAAGCCGTCAGGCAACAGAAGGCCAGGCGCCCCACAGCGCCTTCAAAATCCGCCAGGCGCAAGCGCACGGATCAGAAAACCCAGAAGGGCAAAACCAAGGCTTTACGTGGCAAAGTCCAGTTCTAGTCAAATATCCAGTTCGAGTGGAGAAGTAGCAGATTAATCCGCCAGAGCGGTCCTCTGCTCTGCCTGCAGCCCATCCAGAAAAGCGCGGATATCTTCAAAGGCTTCTTCGGCCTCGGGGAGCAGCGGCACAAATATCTGCCACACATGCACCATGCCCCGCCAGGTATGCAGATTCACCGGTGAGCCGGAAGCCCGCGCCTTGGCCGCATAGCGGCGGGCATTATCCAGCAGCATCTCACTGTCGCTGGCCTGTATCAGGGTGGGCGGCAAGCCTTCAAGATTCCCGCGCAGAGGCGAAGCCACCGGACTGGCTGGCGATACCCGGAAGGCGGCCAGCGTGCCCCACCAGATAAGCGGCAGGGGCACTTTCGACAGCTTTCCGAATATCGGCCCCAGCAACGGGTCTGTTCCGATATTATTGCGGTTACTGGGTGCGGTCATGCTCATATCTGTTGATGGTGAGAAGGCAATCGCGGCATCTGCCTGACGCAGGCCCTGATCCCGGATCCAGGCGATCAAGCCCAGGGTGTGGCTGCCACCGGCCGAATCTCCGGCCACCACCATGAAAGTCGCTTCCCCGGCCCCCTCCGGCCCGTTTTCCAGCAACCAGGTATAAGCATCGCGACAATCGCGGACACCATCCATGTAGCGGTGCTCCGGCATCAGGCGGTAATCCAGCGCAAATACCACCGCTCCGCTTACCCGGGCCAGGCGATCCGTAATCGCCCGGTGACTGCGGGGGCTGCCGGCAAGCCAGGCGCCCCCGTGAATATACAGAATGCGACGGCGGCTATCGCTTCCCGGCGCGATCACCCACTCCCCCCGGGGAGAGTCCGCAGGACGGATCTCGCACTGTAGTTCGGCGCCTTCACTCAGGTCATCCATGTACTGGCGCAGGGTCATGAGCCGCGCGCGACCGCGCAGTCCGTTCGCCGATTTCCCCATTTCCCGAACCCGCCGCAGCACCTCATGATTCTGCTCACTGGGCCCGGCTTCGCGCACGCGCAGTTCTTCCCGGTCCAGATGGGACAGATCCTCATACCGGAACAGCAACAGCGTCACAAGGACGAGAAACACAATGATGGCGGCAATGATCCAGAGCATACAGAGTCCGTGGTCAGATTCAGGTTTCAGCGCCAGCTGGCCGGGTGACTGCCAGCTGATCAGGCATCCCGGCGCAGATTGTCCGGAATGTCGAAGTCCGGCAGGCGACCCGGCCGTTTGGCCTGTCCCTTGCGATAGCGCTTGAGCTGGAATACATAAGCCAATATCTGTGCAATCGCAAGATACAGTTGCGAAGGAACTTCCCGGCCCAGTTCCGTGGAATAGTAAACCGCCCGCGTCAGGGGCGGACATTCGATCTGCTCAATCTTCCGTGCACGGGCGATTTCACGGATTTTCATGGCCATGTGATCCACGCCTTTGGCAACCACAATCGGGGCCTGATCGCGCTTGGAGTCATAACGCAAGGCCACCGCATAATGGGTCGGGTTGGTGATGACCACGTCGGCCTCCGGAACCGCATCCAGCATCCGTTTCATCGCCATATCAAACTGGGTCTGGCGTATCTTCTGCTTGACCTCCGGCTTGCCCTCGGTATCGCGGAACTCTTCTTTGACTTCCTGCTTGGTCATCCGCAGTTCCTTACGATGCTGGTAGGACTGGAATGGCACATCAATGGCCGCAATGATGATCAGGGACAGGGAAAGCAGCAGGAAGGTCCAGGCCAGGGTTTCCATGGCGTTGTGCATGCTCACCGAGATGTCTTCGGCGCCCATGCCCAGTAGCACCGGCATGTCCCAGAGCATGACGAAGTAGGCAACCAGACCGACCACCAGGGTTTTGGCAATTGCCTTCACCAGTTCCACCAGTGACTTCACCGATACCATGTTTTTCAACCCCTTGATGGGGTTAAGCTTACTCAGTTTCGGTGTCAGCGATTTGCTGCTGAAGTTCCAGCCGCCCAGGGCAATGTTGCCGTAAATGGAGGCCGCCAGCATGACCAGCATGAAAGGTGCCAGGGCAATCGTGATTTCCTGGGTGATCTCGATCAGCTCCCGCGACATGGAGCCTGTGTTCATCAGCAGCTCACGGGGCAGCGAAAACGCGCTTTTGAAGATGGTTTGAAGGCTGCGCCCCACCATGGGTCCGAAGATAAACACACTGATCGCCGCCCCCACCAGAATGACCATGGTGGCCAGTTCTTTCGATCGCGGAACCTGCCCTTCCTGACGCGCCTTCTCGAGGCGCTTACTGGTGGGTTCCTCACTTTTTTCGGTACCGTTTTCATTCTCAGCCATGGTAATCCGACCTCATTTTCTACGGGGCAGGTACAACAGCATTCGGAGCGCCGAGCATGGCATCCCGCATGAACTGGAAGGTGGATTCAGACAACATCTGGAACTGCGGCAGCAGACCGGCGGAGCTGATCCAGAAAACCACCAGACCCAGCACCACGGTCAGTGGGAAACCAATGGAAAAAATGTTCATCTGCGGCGCCGCCCGGGTCATCACGCCCAGCGAAATATTCACAATCAAGAGTGTCGTAATGGCCGGTAGCGCAATCACCAGGGCGCTGGTAAACATCCAGGAAATACGCGTTGCGAGTAACCACCAGTGATCGGTACTGATCAGCGCTTCGACTCCGATGGGCATGACCCGGAAGCTTTCCGCCAGCGCCTCGAAGGCCACCAGATGCCCGTTCATGGCCAGAAACATCAGCGATATGGTCATCAGGTAGAACTGACTCAGACCGGTGACTGAAATGCCATTGGTGGGGTCTACCATCTGCGCAAAACCGAGGCCCATCTGCATGGCCACCATCTGCCCCGCAATGATGAAGAGCTGGAATAGCATGTAAACGGCAAAGCCCATAAACAGGCCAATGGCAATCTGCTGCAGGGTAATTGCGGCTGCATTCAGGGAGAACGGATCAATCGCCGGCACTGGCGGCAAGGTCGGCACAATGACAACGGTAATCAGCAAGGCAAAACCCAGACGCACGCGCATGGAAACCAGTTGGGTGCCGATCATCGGAAGGATCATCAGAAAACTGGCAATGCGAAACAGGGGCCACACATGCATGCCGACCCAGCCTCCGATCTGTGCATCCGTCCAGGTAAACACCAGCTTACCTACCCGATCACGTAGGGCACGTTGGCCATCAGATTATGAAAATAGTCCATCAGCTGAGTCAGCATCCAGGGGCCGCCCACGATGATGACCATGATGCTGACCAGCAAGCGCGGTAAAAAGCTCAGGGTCTGCTCGTTGATCTGCGTCGCGGCCTGGAAAATACTGACCAGCAAACCGACCAGCAGGCTCGGTACGATGATGAAGCTGACCAGAACCACGATCAGCCACAGCCCTTCACGAAAAATATCCAGTACGACTTCGGGTGTCATGTGCGGCGCCTCCTATAATCCGAAGCTGGCTGCCAGCGTGCCCATGATCAGCAACCAGCCATCCACCATCACAAACAGCATGATCTTGAATGGCAGTGAGATAATCATGGGGGACAACATCATCATCCCCATGGCCATCAGCACGCTGGCAACGACCATGTCGATGATAAGAAAGGGAATGAAAATCATGAAACCGATCTGAAATGCGGTCTTCAGCTCACTGGTGACAAAGGCTGGCATCAGGATGGTCATGGGCACTTCCATGACCTCTTCAAACTCACCTTCCCGGTCCGCCAGACGCACGAAGAGGTTGAGATCTTCTTCCCGGGTCTGAGCCAGCATGAAATCCTTGAGCGGAACCTTGCCGCGCTCGAAGGCTTCCTGCAGGGTGATCTCATCCTGCATGTAAGGCTGAATGGCCGCTTCGTTGGCTTTGTCAAAAACCGGGGCCATGATGAAAAAGGTCAGGAACAGGGAAAGTCCGATCACGATCTGGTTGGAAGGTGCCTGCTGCAGACCCAGTGCCTGCCTGAGAATACTGAAAACAATCACGATGCGGGTAAAACAGGTGGTCATCAGCAACAGCGCGGGAATAAAGGTGAAGGCCGTCATCAGGGCCAGCACCTGCAGGGTCACGGAATATTCCTGGCTGCCGTCTTCATTGGTAATCAGGGTAACGGCAGGCAGACCGGCTACTTCGGCCATCGCCGGCCAGGGCAGTAGCGTGGCCACTGCGGTGAGTATCAGCCAGTATCTTGAGGGTCTATCGGGTGTCATCCAGCTCGCCTTTTGCATCATTTTCCTGACGTCGCAAAAGGCTCTGCAAGTTACGTGCAAACTCACCCTCAACCCTTGTTTCCTCTAGGGGTTCAGGCAGTTCCATAAGACGGGTAATGTTCTGTGCGGTGATACCGACGAGAATCTGACGGCCCCCGACTTCAATCACCGCGATACGTTCGCGGGTACCGACCGGTATGGCCGCAATCATTTTCAGCTGACGCGAGGATCCGGCGGAAACGCCACCCATGCGCTTCAGAGTCCAGCCAATGCCCAGGATCAGGACAACCACCAGGCCCAGCGAAAAAACGATCTGCCAGACTGAGCTTCCCTCCACGCCAGTCACGCCTCAGCCCCGCAACTTTTTGATGCGTTCAGTCGGACTGATGACATCGGTCAGCCGGATACCGAATTTTTCGTTGACCATGACCACCTCACCATGGGCAATCAGGGTGCCGTTGACGAGTACATCCAGCGGTTCACCGGCCAGTCGATCCAGTTCAATAACAGAGCCCTGGTTCAGCTGCAGCAGATTGCGGATGGCAATTTGTGTATTCCCCACTTCCATGGAAATCGTGACTGGAATGTCCAGTATGACATCCAGATCCGGTGCACCAGCCGGACGTCCGCCGCCCCCGGTATCAAAATTGTCGAAGCTGACAGACTGGATGTCGGCATCAGCCATACCATCGTCATCCCCACCTTCGGCTTCCGCCATGGCCGCTGCCCACTCGTCTTCAAGATTGCCGCCGCCTTCGCCTTCAGCAGCGGCATCACCACCTTCCGCTTCGGCCATCGCGGCAGCCCATTCGTCAGCTAGCTGCTGGTCGTCAGCACCCGCCTCTTCTTTTGGCTTTCCGGAATCTTCATCTGCCATATCAACTACCTGTATTAATCGGCTTCATTCTGTTCTTCAACACGTTCGGCCTTGCGATCCAGCAAACGCGTTGCCGTTCCACCGCTGCGCTTGATCTTGTCAATAATCTGGATCGCCAGATTGCCGTCACACTGCCCCAGCTTACCCTTCAGAACGGGTACCCCGTTGGCGGTGACAATCAGGTGTTCCGGTAATTCCACCGGAATCACATCCCCTGCTTTTAGCTTGGCCAACTTGCGCAGAGAGATTTTTTCCCTGACCACCGTGGCATTGATGGGCACGTTGGCATCCAGAATGTCCTGCTGCAATGCGGTCACCCAGCGCTCATCAACATCATCCACATCACTTTGCACCCCGGCATCCAGCACTTCACGGATCGGCTCAATCATGGAGTACGGGAGACACAACTGCAGATCCCCGCCGCCGCCATCCAGTTCAATGTGAAAGGTACTGATGACCACCACTTCACTCGGGCTCACGATATTTGCCATGGAGGGGTTCACTTCAGAACCCACATATTCGAAATCCACTTTCATGACGGCGTTCCAGGCCTCTTTCATGTCGATAAAGACCTGCTCCAGCACCATCTGTACGATGCGGATTTCTGTCGGCGTGAACTCACGCCCTTCAATCTTGGCATGGCGGCCGTCGCCACCAAAAAAGTTATCCACCAGCTTGAATACCAGCTTGGCATCCAGAATGAAAAGCCCGGTTCCGCGCAGAGGCCGTACCTTGACCAGGTTAAGACTCGTCGGCACGTACAGAGTATGAACATACTCACCAAATTTGAGGATCTGGACGCCGCCTGAGGCGACATCGGCATTCCGGCGCAGCAGGTTGAAAAGACTGATACGAGTGTAGCGGGCGAAGCGTTCGTTGATCATTTCCAGGGTGGGCATGCGCCCACGGACGATCCGGTCCTGCGTGGACAGGTCGTAGGATCGGACACCACTGGCATCGGCTTCCTCTTCCGTCTCGATGTCGCCATCGTCTACCCCGTGTAACAGGGCATCGATTTCGTCTTGTGAGAGCAGATCCTGCATGGCTGTCTAGTTCACCCTGATGACTGTCTACTGCAATACGAGATTCTGAAACAACACGGCTTCGATCTCGCCTTCAACTGACTGCTCAGCCAGCGTTTCATTCATGGCATCCCGCGTTTCCGTCAGCAAGGCCTGACGTCCCTCGTCTGTCTGCAGGTCATCAAAGGACTTGGTACCATACAGATTGATCAGACGATTACGGATGACCGGCATGTGCAGCTCCAGACCATCCAGTGCGGTCTGGCTGCGCGACAGAACACTGAGTGTGGCCTGCAGGAAGCGCTGCTTGCCGGCTACGTTATAGGTCACAATCAACGCAGGCTTCATGTTCATGTAAAGCGCTTCAGTCGCTACCGGCTCGGCATTTTCCTCGGCAACAGCTGCCTCTTCGCCGTCATCGCCGCCCAGCAGAAACAGCGTCACACCGACACTGGCTCCTATCGCTATGATCGCCACCACCGCAATGATGATGATCATCTTTTTGCTGCCGCCCTTGGCTTCCCCTTCTGCGGCTTTTTCTTCTTCGGCCATGTATGAGTCCCAGACTGATGATGTTTCCGCTAAGTGTAGACGATTCTGAATGCAATCAGAGGTTTAAGTCATATTCCTGTCTCAGGCGTAATAGTCGACCAGTTGCCGGATTCCCACCAGCGTCCGGCTGACCACTTCCTCGGCCTGCTCTGCGGCCAACCCTGTCCCGCTGTCACCGCTGCCAGCGGCTTCCTGACGACTTTGCTCATTGCCTTGTGTACCACTATCCCGCTGTTGCTGTCTGGCCCCGACATCAAACTGGCCCAGCTCAATGCCCTGATTGGCCAACATGTCCCGCAGACGCTGCTGCGAGCCTTCCACGAGATCCCGTACTGTCGGGTTGGCAGCCTGGATCTGAATATTTGCCTGATCCTTGTTCATGACCAGCTTCACTTCGATCGGGCCCAGCTCTGCCGGATTCAGCAGCATCTGCGCCGATTTCAGGTTACGTCCCGCCATCACGGCCATCTGAGCCACTAACTCGTTTCCGAACATGGGACTGCCCACCGGCGCCTGGATGGTGGTAAAAGCGCCCCCGCCCAAGCTGGCACCGGGCAGATTCTGGAAGGGGCTCAGTGGGGCTGCCCCCGGGCTGCTGATCTGTCCGTTCACCACCGTTGACCCAAGCGCGGCCACGCCGCCTTCCCGACCGGCACCGGCCAGCATTCGCTCAAAGCCGGCCGTTCTGGCCGCCTGTTTCTCCCCCCCCAGTGCCGCCAGCACAGCCCCGAGTCGCGAGGGGTTGTCACTGCCGGACCCGCTGCCAGCCCCCCCTTCACCCTCGGATGAAGCGGTACCGCTCTGCGGGGCCTGCATACCCGGTGCAAGTGCTGCTTTGGCTTGCCCGGTCAGCGAATTCATATTCTCGGTGGCAGTACCCGACTTGCCACGGGCTTCGGTATTGAGAGCGGCAGCATTCTGACCAACGGCCAGCCCCTGAAGCGACTCTCCGGCAGTTTCCGTCTCTGTTGCAGCACCTGCCTGCATGGCCTCGTCGGCATTTTCATCAGCCTGTAGCAGCGCCTCACCTTCACCTTCGAGGGCCAGGGCTGATTCCTCCTGCGAGGCCAGCTCTGCCTCTTCAGACACTGACGGCTCCCCAGCACCAACAGCAGCCCCTGCCTCCTCAGGCGTGTCAGCCGTCTGCCTGCCATTGCCGGCGGCGGTGTCTGTGGGAGCACCATCCGCTTGCCCCTGACTCGCAGATGACCGGGTTTTATCCGCAGACTGGCTGTCTCTGGCTCTGCTGTCTGCCGCGCTGTCGCTGGCACGATCGTCTTTCCGCCCCTGCGCTTCCGTCCGCGCACGGGCCGGTTCCTCCCGGCGCGCCTGGGCTGTCGGTTTATCCGCTTGTGACCTGGGCTGGACATCGGCCTCACGTCCGGCAGAGCGCATGGAATCGCGGACCATGTCCTGAAAACTGGGCTGACCGGCTGGCCGGCTGAAATCCAGGGACAAGCCCACATCCTTGGGAGTGGCCGGTTTGAAGGACAAGCTGACCGCATCAACCAGGTTTGAAGACGACGCCATAAGTGACCTCTGTATCTGACTGCAATTCAATGGTCGGGCAATAACGGCAACCAGATGCCGCTCCCGGTTTTTCCAGAGAATATGCAGAAAGTAAGCCAACCTGAGTATCTGACGGTAAATTCGCCACCTGTCATTTTTTTTTACAGGCCGGAACGGGCTCACCCGGGGATTATGTCAGCTTCCTTTACATCCCGAGAAAAAACCACAAACAGAAAATATATTTTTTTATAAAATACAATGACTTGAAAACTTGGCCCAATGCTTGCTGAATAATACCCCGAAGGAATTATGAATCAGGGGATTTGTATGAAGCAGTTCACAACAGGCGCTCTTTTGATTGCCCTGCTCGGCACAGCGAACGTGGCCATGGCAGAGGTCAGCAAGACGCTTGATGCCGCAAAAACCAGCCCCCTGAATCAGTCTCTGCCGGAAGGCTGGGTAAGTCATCAGTGGGAAACCATCACCTACGGTGCTGAAGCGGTTGAGAGCCAGTCTTTCTACGATCAGACCATCAAGGATAGCATCGCTGTGGTTCCCGAACCCGCCACACTGACTCTGCTCGGTCTCGGCGTCACCGGCCTGCTTCTGAGAAGACGCATCAAGAGCCAGTAATTTCTGCTTTCAGCACTGGCTCAATGCGACTGAATGCCGCACTGATTTCATCGAGCCGCTCTCCAGCACCATCCAGACTACCTGAATGCCCCATCTCTTCTCCCCTCCGGGCAAAGTGTTCCAGTTCAGTCAACCCCAAATTTGATGCGCTGCCCTTGAGACTGTGACAGGCGCGCCGGAAGGCATCCGCGTCTCCCTGCTGCAGCGCTTCACTGATGCTCCGGATCCGGGTTTGTGTGTCCGTCAGAAAGGTCTCGACCAGCAAGGTAAAGTCCTCTTCCATGACGGTCCGTAACTCTGCCAGCATGGCAGGCTCATACAGGGCTGTTTCGCTCATGCCTTTCCTCGCTCTCTCTGCCACTGATACACGGCGACAACCTTACGTCCCCCTTCGCTGTATTCGACACGCTGACAAAGTCTGCGGATCAGTAGAATACCACGGCCACTGAAAGCCTGGCTGCCAGCCTGCTCAAGCGACTGGTTGACCTTCTCGACGTTAAAGCCTTGCCCTGAGTCCAGGACATCAATGGTGAGTTCGCCACCATCAGGCAAAGGGGTGTGCTTCAGCGTAAAGGAAAGAAAAGCCTCGCTCAGCCGCTCCAGCCGTTCTCCCCTGAGATGGTAGTATTCTGCAAAACCATCCGGACTGCGTTTCAGCGCAGAGTCGAGCCCCAGTAAACCGTGCTCCAGTGCATTGCTGTAGAACTCTGTCAGAATGGTATAGATGTCTCCACTGCGCGAACGCAGTTCCGGCACCTCAAGTACCAGATTCATCACCACGGGAACAGGGTCAAATGACTTCAGTGAGTCTCCCCGAAGTTCGTAGCTGAAAGTCCAGTCGCGCGGCCCGAGCACCCCACCCGTGCTGGTATTTTCCACCACAGATACCATGTCCGCACCAGGAACCATTTTCAGCTCCACCAGGGTCAGATCATCACTGGCTTCGCCTGAACCAATGAACTGGATGACATCATCACGCAGCTTGTCAAACAGGTCTGGGTTGTCACCCCCGTCCTTGAACTGGGCACGCAGACGCGCATCCCCGTACATTTCACCGCGAGGATTCTCAGCTTCAATAATGCCGTCTGACCAGAGGTACAGCCGGTCGCCGTGACGCATCTCGAAGCGATAGGCATCGGCCTTGAAGCCATCCGCTGAGAGAATACCCAGGGGCAGGTGATTGCTTTTCAGGGCCACGGTTTCATCGCCCCGACAAAGCATCAGTTCCGGCAGGCCACCAATCCAGACTTCGGCAGACTCCTGATCAAAATCCAGATCAACCATGGCGGCACAGCAAAAGAATCCGACCGGCAGAATCAGCTTGAGTTTACGGTTGATCTCGCGCAGGACATCCCCCAGTGCAAAGCCTTTCCGGGTCATGCCGTAAAATATTTCGGCCAGTGGCATCGCACCGATGGCGGCCGGCAGACCATGCCCGGTGAAATCCCCGATCAGCACATGCATGCCGCCACCCGGCTTCATGCAGGCCAGCAGAACATCTCCATTGAAGACCGACAGCGGCGAGAGCAGGTGCTTGATGTTTGGAGCATCCAGACAACCATTATGCGCCACGTTGTCAAAGACCGATTTCGCCACCTGCTGTTCGTGCAGCATGTGCTTGTTGTGCTCAGCAATCTGATCACGCTGCCTCTGCAGGGTTGCATGCATCTGGCGCATGCGGTTCATCGCATTGATCTTGGCTTCCAGGATTACCGGGTTATAGGGCTTTGAAAGGAAGTCGTCACCACCCGCCTGAAGGCAGCGCGCCAGAGACTCAGCATCACTCAGCGAAGTCAGGAAAATAATCGGAATCAGGTCTTCGCTGCCGTTTTCCTTGATGGCCTGTGCTACTTCAAAGCCATCCATGCGCGGCATGAGCGCATCAAGCAGCACAATGTCCGGGGTATCCGCCTGAAACAGCTCCAGCGCCTCCTGCCCGTCTGTCGCCGGGATCACTTCATGCCCCAGACGGCTGACGAGAGACTGAAGAATCATGCGATCTGACAGGCTGTCATCCGCGACGAGAACCTTCAGGCGTTCTTTTTCCATGGTTTTTTCCAGGCGCACGCCGGTCAGGCCGGCGTTAATCAGGCAACGATGTTAAATAACTGCTCGAAGTTGGAGATGGTCAGGATCTTCCGTACATCAGAACTGCAATTGGTAATATCGATATTGGCGCGGTCGCCGCCGGCAAAATCGCGCAGCAGCAAGAGCATACCCAGAGCCGAGCTATCGAGGTAAGTGGTTTCTGCCATATCAATGACATAATGCACACCCGCTCCTCCAGAACCTTCATAGGCATCACGGAATGCCTGATGGGAACTGAAGTCGAAACGCCCTTTGATGTGAATATTCAATTCTGATCCATCAGAAGACCGGTTGGTGGTGATGGACATGAACGATCCTCCAGAGTGTATCTTGCTGCCATCTTGAATTCTTATCTTAGTCTAGCAGGAAAAAAAGGGGGCGCAGGTATCTGAAAAAACTTTTCTGATCAGATCCCTGCAGCTCAATCGCGATCACCGGAATAGTGACGGCGTGCCTGTGCATCATCCAGCATGCGCTGCAGTTTTTTCTCTGCGTCCCGGGCTTCTTCCTCACTGCAGCGTTCGATAAAGCTTTCCATGTTTTTGCGGCGGCCATGCACTTCGGCCCAGGTACTCTGCTGCTTGACCAGCGCTTTTTCAACCCGCTGGATCTGCGCCTGCTGCTGTTCAATGGCACCGCCCAAACGGGCAATAAACTGATGGTAAACCTGTAACCGGGAAGGGTTATCTATACCGCCCTGCCTGAGGGCCTGGTGATATTCTGCCTGATATTCCACGAGCTCCTGACACTTCTTCTGCTCCAGTTGCAGATGCTGACGCAACTTGCCCAGCTTCTGCGCTTCGGCTTCTTCTTCCCGCTGCACCAGCTTGAGGACCACGGCCAGACGCTGACTGCGTTTCATCCGCGAGCCGTCTGCTCAGCGTTCTCGGGTGCGCTTTTGAGCAAGTGCAGGAGCGCCTGACGGCAGGCTGGAAATGGCGCAGACTCATCCAGACGCTGCTGCAGGAAGCGGCGCAAATGGGGATAGCGCTCAATGGCCTGGTCAATTTCCGGATCTGACCCGGCCACATAGGCGCCAACGGCGATGAGGTCTCGCGTCTGCTGATAACGTGAGTAAAGCTGCTTGAATTTCTGGGCTTTCTGCAGGTGCTCCTTGTCGACCACCTGGGGCATGACCCGACTGATTGAGGCTTCCACATCAATAGCCGGGTAGTGTCCTTCCTCGGCCAGACGCCGGTTCAGTACGATGTGACCATCCAGAATGGCGCGCGAGGCATCCGCAATCGGATCCTGCTGGTCATCCCCTTCCGTCAGTACGGTGTAGAAGGCGGTGATCGAACCGCCACCCGGCTTGCCGTTACCCGTGCGCTCGACGAGCTGGGGCAGCTTGGCAAATACGGAAGGCGGGTAGCCCTTGGTCGCCGGAGGCTCTCCCACGGCCAGGGCAATTTCCCGCTGCGCCTGCGCATAACGGGTCAGGCTGTCCATCAGCAGGAGCACACTCTTGCCCTGGTCACGGTAGTACTCTGCAATGCGGGTGGTCAGGACAGAGGCCCTGAGCCGCATCAGCGGGGAATCGTCCGCCGGTGAGGCCACCACCACCGAGCGCGCCAATCCGGCTTCGCCCAGAATGTCTTCAATGAATTCCTTGACCTCGCGGCCCCGTTCGCCAATCAGTCCGACCACTGTAATGTCTGCCGTGGTGAAGCGCGTCATCATGCCGAGCAGCATACTCTTGCCAACACCACTGCCGGCAAACAGCCCCAGCCGCTGGCCTTTGCCAACTGTCAGCAGGGCATTGATGGCCCGGATTCCGACATCCAGCGTCTCACGGATCGGTGCCCGGTGCAGCGGATTGATCGGAGCTCCTTGCAAGCTCACCCGCTCCCCACCCATCAGAGGACCCTTCGCATCCAGCGGGTTTCCCGCACCATCCAGCACCCGACCCAACAGATGCTGCCCCACGGGCACATCCCCTCCCCCATCCAGAGGTTCAATCAGTGCCCCGGCACGCAGGCCGTCAATCGGGTTCAGTGGCATCAGGTACAGACGCTCACCGGCAAAGCCAACGACTTCAGCTTCCACCCGGCGCTGGTCAGCGACCCGGATCAGACAGCGGTCACCGAGATTCATCGGACAGCCAACGGCCTCCAGCGTCAGGCCAACGACCCGCGTCAAACGGCCGTAAATCTTCGGTGCCGGCGCCCCCAGCCTGCGGGCCCGGTGTTTCAGGCGCGCCGTGAGTTCACTCATCACCAGCCTCTTCCAGATCCTGGTCTTCATCGACGGGCTCAAAAAGCAGCTGCAGCTGATCGCGGAAGCGTTGTGAGCGTGAGAAATCTACCAGCGACTGCGAGGTTTCCACCTCACAGCCTCCTGGCTCTATGGCATCTGACTCAAGCAGCTGCCAGGTGTCGGGCCACTTGTCGGCATATTGCCGAATAAAGCGCAGATCATCCGGGTTCAGGCGCACCCGGACGCGGGTGTCCGCATCCGGCAAGGCGGCAACCGCCCGCTCAACCAGATCCAGCAAATGTTCATCGGGGGTGGAAAGTTCGCGTCCAACCACTTTTTCAGCCAGACCACTCACCAGATTCAGCAGGGCGTTTTCAATGTCCTGCTGCTCGTTGCGTATGGGCTCCAGCAAGGAGGTCATCAGGCTCTGCAATCGCCCCATATTCTCAAGGATGGCTTGCTGATGCTCGGCAAAAGCTTCATCGCGCCCCTGTTTCAGGCCATCCTGGCGCCCTTGCTCGAGCCCCTGCTTCTGACCCTGGCTGAAGCCTTCCTGATGGCCTTGACGGCGCCCTTCTTCCTGCCCCTCAGCCAGCCCTTCTTCACGGGCTGCCTGACGAATACCTTCGAGCTCGGCGGCCGTTGGCGGACGTACCGGCTCCTCCGGCCCTCTGGCAGCCGCTTCGGCCTGCTGGGACGGTTTACGGGACACAGAGACCGCTGACTCCCGGGGTGCCTGATTCTCATTCATCACAGGCAGTTCCCATCGCTCGTAGGCTGTCAGCGGTCGTTTTTCCGTCTGGTCATCCGAGGCGTCAGCCATAATCGGCAGGGCTCCCTGTCATCTACAGCATGGCCTCACCAGAGCCACCCAGTGAAATTTCGCCGGCATCGGCCATACGCCGGGCAATGGTGAGTATTTCTTTCTGTGCACCTTCCACTTCGGAGACTTTGACCGGCCCCTTGGCTTCGAGGTCGTCGCGCAGCAGTTCGGCCGCCCGTTTGGACATATTCTTGAAAATCTTTTCCTTCAGCTCGTCGTCCGACCCCTTGAGCGCCAGAATGAGATTGTCAGAAGAAACCTCACGTAGCAGCGCCTGAATACCGCGATCGTCCACATCCTTGAGATTGTCAAAGACAAACATGAGATCCTCGATGGAGGTTCCCATATCGGCATCGACTTCTTTGATGCTGTCCATCAACGGGCCTTCCAGACTGGAGTCCATGAAGTTCATGATGTCTGCGGCACGCTTGATACCGCCAATCTTGCTGCTCTGCCCGGAAGCGCCGCCCGAGAACTGCTTTTCCAGGATGTTGTTGAGTTCCTGAAGAGCCTGTGGCTGCACCGTTTCCAGCGAAGCAACCCGCATGATGATGTCGAGGCGGACTTTCTCGTCGAAGTTGGAAAGAATCTCTGCGGCCTGATCCGGGTCGAGGTAGGAAATGACAATCGCCTGAATCTGCGGGTGCTCATAGCGAATGATGTCCGCCACTGCTCTGGATTCCATCCATTTAAGGGTATCCAGCCCCGTGGTGTTACCACCCAGCAGGATCCGGTCAATCAGACTTGACGCTTTGTCTTCACCCAGTGCCTGCGTGAGCATGGTACGGATGTAGTCATCGGCCCCCACCCCCAGGCCCGTCTGGCCGCCAACCGCTTCGAGAAACTCTGAGGTGGTGGCCTCGACCATTTCCTGGGTAATGTTCTGCAGCTTGGCCATTTGTGCACCCAGCCGCTGTACCTCTTTGGGCCCCATGTGCTTGAGAATCTGGGCGGCATCTGCCTCACCCAGAGACATCAGCAAGATGGCAGCCGACTCCAGGCGGCTGACTTTTCCCTTGCCGGCACCCTTCTGCTCATCACTCATCTGCCATTACCCATTGCCTGACGACCTGGGCTACACGACCC